>JAYTGM010000353.1:0-11822 GCA_043733425.1 Terriglobia bacterium | reverse complement strand
TCTCATCGTTAGTATCTTCGTTCGTCTCCTGGTGACTTTACCTCAAGCGTCTGCTTTCGCGAACGAACCATCCGCCTCAAGCATCTCCAGGCACCCGGAATGGATCGCGAACCAAGACCCGTGCAACTGCAGCGTTCCCGCATTTACCTGCTCCCTGATCCACGGAAACGTCCTCAGGTTCGCAATCGATAACTTGACCACTTCCTCCTCGCAACATTTCTGCCGCTCTTCCGGCTGTGTGTACCGCATCGCCTTTTCTCGCGCACTTTCCGCAATCTGCATCCAGGGGCCCACGAAATCCGTCGCGCTCTCTGACGTACCGGTCAGCAGCGCCTGAACGCCCCCGCACATGCCATGCCCCAGCACAATAATGTGGCGAATTCCCAAAATACGCACACCCATTTCCACTGCCGCGCTGGTGCCATGAAAGGCATTGTCGGGAGCATAGGGAGGCACCAGGTTCGCCACATTCCTCACAATCACCAGCTCGCCCGGCCCGGCATCGAAAATCATTGCGGGGTCCACGCGGCTATCCACGCAGGCAATCACCATCGCTCGTGGCCGCTGACCCACCTCCGCCAGAGACTCGAAAACTTTGCGTCGTTCCGGCCAACCGGTCTCGCGGAAACGACGGTACCCGGCAAGCAACGAATCCATTCCCTCTCCCACTTCGGAACCGGACACTATTTGTGCGGCAAATCTCCCGTGGCTTTGCCCATCTTCACTTCGCGGTATGCATCCCGCAGATCTGCATCTGCTTTCTCTGGAATCCAGTTCGCATCGGCCGCCGGCAATTTCGTAGTTAGAAAATCGTCTTCCGTCTTCCCGGCCTTCACGGCATCCGCCGCTGCCTGGTGCAGATCTACCATGAATTGTTTCTGCCCGGTAAGAATTTCCATCCCGCCTGAAGCTCCATGCCCCGGCAGCACCACTTGCGGCTTCAGCTTGATTGCGTTCGCCGCCACCAGCGCCCAGTTCCCGATATTGCCGTCAGCCGTATAGTTGTAAGGCCCGTTCACCACCGCATCGCCCGTCGCCAGCACACGCTCTTTCGGAAGCCATACAAATCCATCGCCGCGCGTGTGTGCCCAGCCCAGATGCATAAACTGCACTTCGCGTGTTTCATCCTTCAGCACGAACGGCGATTTATCGAATGTCTGCTTCGGCCGTTCCGCATCGGTTAAGTGCAAATCGCCAACATCTTTCCTGCTCTTCGCCGTCTCCAGCCATCGCGCCGGCTCATACCGGTTCATTTCATCCAGCACGCCGCGATAGGCCAGCGTCGTCGCTCCCGCCTCGGTCCACACAGCGTTCCCGTAAGCGTGATCTCCATGATGATGCGTATCGAAAACATACTTCACCGGTTTCGACGACACCCTCTTTGCATCCGCCATCGCCGCCCGCGCGCCACTCGGGAAATTCGCATCCACCACAATCAGGTAATCTTTCATCTCGATGATGATGTTGTTGCAATGGCCCAGAGTTTTGATCTCGCCTTCGCGGAACCACACACCTTTCGCCACCGAAATCAGAGACCCCGGAGCACTATCTTTTCCCGTGGCCAAAAACGCCGTCCCCAGCAAGACCAGAAATCCACCCGCCACACTCGCTCGCCTCAGATTGATCGACATCGCTCCACCTCTTCTGCAGAAAAAATTTACGACTGAAAGCATTATGGCCTAACTGGCACTTTTAAGCACTTCCTGGATACCATGAAGCGATAGTGGCCCTCCTCCCTGACGACCGTCTCTTTGTTCTTACCGGCGCTGGCATTTCCGCCGAAAGCGGCCTTGCTACCTTTCGGGGTTCCGGAGGCCTCTGGAATGGTTTCGCGGTGCAGGATGTTGCAACGCCCGAAGCTTGGTTTAAAGACCCGGCCCGCGTCTGGAATTTCTATTCCAAGCGCCGCCTCGACGCCAGTGCCGCTAAGCCGAATCCGGCACACCTGGCCCTTGCCGCTTCAGAGAAAAAGATGGGGGACCGCTTCTATCTCTGCACGCAGAACGTGGATGATCTGCATGAGCAGGCAGGTTCCCGGCGAATTCATCACATGCATGGCAAACTCTTCGAATCGCGCTGTGTTAAGTGCGAACACCCCTTTCCAGATCGCGCGTTTTACGAAGATGCACGGAATCTGCCGCATTGTGAAATCTGCGCAGCCCCCGTGCGTCCGCACATCGTCTGGTTCGGGGAAGTTCCACTTGATTTAACGGGAATCAGCCGCCAGTTGACCGCTGCCACCGTCGTGTTGGTGGTGGGAACGTCAGGTTCTGTCTATCCCGCCGCCGGTTTTGTCTACGCCGCTAGAGAGCGCGGTATCCGCACGGTTTACCTGGGCCCTGAGCCGCCCGACAATGCGGATGCCTTTGACGAAATCGTCCTAGGCACCGCGTCGGAGGCGTTGCCCTCTTTCTTATGACCTAAAACTGCTTCAGCCAGCCTTTATCTCGGCTCCAAATCCCACAACGCAATCTGTTTCTCTCCTGAAGCCATCGCAAGCCACTTCCCATCCGGCGAAAAAGCCAGTGAGGCCACCAGGTGCGGCGCTTGCACCGTGCGCGTGATCTTTCCCGAAGCCAGATCCCAGAAAGCCACCTTTACCGGGTTAGCTGAGGCGATCACGTCGAACCCTCCAGTCACCAAGGTCCGGTCATCGGGCGAAATTGCTATCGCGGAAATAGTTTCCCCGTGCCCCTTCAATTTCCGGTCCAGGGCGAAAGTCTTCGCGTCCCAAATGTAAACCGTTTCGTCTAGTCCCGCCATTATCAGGTGCTTCCCGTCATGCGTGAACGCGCCCGCGAACATCGCGCCAGTCAGGTCTTCCACCTTCTTCACCATCTCGCCCGACTTTGTCTTCCACACGCGCACATCGTTGTCGTAATTCGCACTCACCAGTGTCTCGCCGTCCGGCGAAAAGAACAGTTCCGAAGCTCCTCCAATTCCATCGGCCAGCACTTTTGCCTGTTCGCCATTCGCGACATTCCAGATCCGCACATTCCGTTCCTCGGGGCTCGCGGTCGCCATCTGTTTGCCGCTGCGTGAAATAGCGGTTCGTCGGGAAGGAGCTCCGTTAATCAGTTGTAACTGCCGGTCCGCCGTCAGGTCCCACGCGCGTACCGTATTGTGCTTCGGATCATGTTCTGCGTAGACATCCGGTGCAATCAGCACTGTCCGCGCGGTAACAACTTTGTCTTTCACCGTCTTGCCGGAACTCACATCCCAGGTTCGTACGTGGCCGTCGCGGCAACTGGCGCTCAGCGTCCGTCCATCGGCCGAAAAGTAGATCGAATTTGGCACTCCCTCTGAGCTGAGGGTCCGGTCTGCCGCCCAGCCGCTCGCGCTCAATACTGCCATTGCGGCAATAGCCGTGGTTCCCCAGTGCATCATCAGCCTCACGCCTTCTCGAGCACGATATCGAACGTCACTTCCGCATGTGCCGGCTGATCCGGACCCGCTCCGCCTTCAAACAGCTTCACAGGCAGAATCAAGTCTTTATGATCCGCAATTCCGCGCTTGTTCCAGTTCTTCTCAACATTGCCCTCAAAGAACGGATCGGTTGCAAAGTAAGCCTGGGTGATCAAAGTCTTGTGTCCCGGCGCGCTGATCAGATAGTGAATGTGTTGCGCCGGACGGTCCGCATAGTGGCCGGGCATCACCGTGTCAATAACATAGTCACCCTTGGCATTCGGCGAAAACTTAGTTCGATATCGGTAACCCCGCGTGTCATAGCGCCCGGCATGATCGGCATGCCACATATCTACCGCCGCGCCCTCCACTAACTGCCCTTTCGTATTCACAACACGGCCCGTAACCTTCAGCGGAAAGCCCAAATCGCCCGCAGCGCGCAGCACTCGCTGGTCCGGAGCGTTCTTGCGAAAGAAAGGTCCAAGTACCTCGGCGGAAGTCGGCCTGTTCGCCTGCTCCTCAGTCTGTTCCCAAAAAGCCAACAGGTTCGCGGGTGAAAGCGCGATTGCCGCCCCCGCTGTCAGCAGACCGCGTGAAATACAAAGTTCCAGCATCGTCCGCCGATTCAAGGCAGCATGCATGACAAGTCCCTCTTTGCGCCAGTTAGTAACCAGCAAATGAAGTCTATCGCACAAAAAGCATGACCCTATGGGGTCGACGTAAGATAATGTTGAATCTGCTTCATGCCTGCATGCCGGGCCCATCCAGCGGGGGTAGCTTGCCAAAGAGTGTCCTTCGTATCCAGATGTGCAACGCGTTCCACAAGCAACCGAACTGTCTCTTCGTGACCGCCTGACGCCGCTTGATGCAAGGGAAAAAAATAAGAGTGGCACCCCGCAGGATTGTACCGGTTCGCATCTTCACCGGCGTCCAGCAGTAATCGCACCACGACGGCATGGCCAAATTGCGAAGCTAGCGCCAGCGCACGATGACGATCCTCCGCGGACGCACACGAAAGTTGCCGCCGCGCGTCTTCCACACGGCCGAGTGCCGCCGCCGCAACCAGGTCCACCGGCGCCCCGCGGCGAAGCAAGTTTTCAACCGCTTCAAACTCGCCGTGCGCCAGCGCAGGGAGCATGGCACTTTGCGGATTCGCTCCGTAATCGCAAAGCAACTCGATCAACGCGCCTTGTACATGACATTCCCGCGTGACGCAGCCCGAACAGACCAGCCCCAGTGTCGCGTCCAAGGCAGATTCATCTCGCCCCGCCTCGGCATCCAGAATTACCTTGGCCACCTCAACGATGTTGGCCGGCAGTGTTCCGTGACGGATCGGATTCTCAGCCACGAACTCCAGCAACGCTGGATTTTGAAAGTAATTCCCGCCTTCAAAAATTATCCGCTGCTCCACCAGACCCGGATGTTCCACCAGATAGCGGCGCAGAAGTTCGGTGTCTCCTGGATCGAGCAATTCTACGGTAAGCCGAAAGGTCTTGTCTTCAATTCGCTCCTGATACGGCAGACTCAGGTCGCCCCACGGCATTGTTCCAGCTTACCGCCCGAAGGACGTCCACGGTCCGGAACGCAACGCATGCCCTGTCGTATCATCTTCTTCTAAATGTTCACGCGTTCCCTTGCGTCATTCCTGCTTCTCATCACACCCGTATTTAGCGCCTCTTATCGCTTCGGTACCGTGTGGGACGGCGCCAAGACGCACAAGAACGCCTGTGTCACTACGCGGGCCGATCGAATCGAGAGCGTGGGCCCCTGCCCCGCAACCGCGATCGATATGTCCCGCTACACGGCCATTCCGGGAATGATCGACGTACACACTCACCTCACCTATCTGCAGCAGAACCCTGTCAGTCAGGCCGGGCGTGCCGCGGCGGTCGTCTACCTCGCCGCACCAAACGCCATGAAGACTCTCGAAACGGGTGTCACAAGCGTGCGCGATCTTGGCGCGCAGAATTATTCAGACATCGCCATGCGCGACCTGATCAACGAAGGGCTCATGACCGGCCCCCGCATGTTCGTGGCAGGCTACGGGCTGCAAATTCAGCGCAGCGCGAACCCCACTCTCAATACCGTAACCGGTCCCACGGAGGTCATGCGCGCCGTGCGCCTTCAAGTATTCGCGGGCGCGGATTACATCAAAATGTACGGGTCCACCGGTTCCGGGCAGGATGTCACCCAGCTTGAGACGTTCACCTATGAAGAGATGAAAGCCGCGGTGGACGCCTCGCACGCCCTCGGCAAACGCATTGCGATTCATAGCTATGGCCCCGCCGGTGCCCGCGACGCAGTACGCGCGGGAGCGGATTCGCTGGAGCACGCAACCGATCTGGACGATGACACCATTGCCGACATGGTGCACCGTAAAACCTGGTATGTCCCCACCATCGATCACAACCGTTATTACGCCGATAACTACAAGCTGCTCGGCTACCCCGCGAAGTCGGTCGATGGCTTGAACAATTACATTGCGCGAAATCTGGCGTCCGCAAAAAAGGCGTGGAAATCCGGGGTACGCTTCGCCATGGGTTCCGACGCCGTCTACACCATGTTCGGAGAAAACACGCGCGAACTTGGCTGGTTCGTCAAGGCTGGCATGACTCCGGAAGAAGCGCTCAAAGCAGCCACGGTAAACGGCGCGGAACTGCTCGGTCAGGAACAATCTCTGGGCGCGCTGCGGCCCGGATACTTCGCTGATATCGTCGCCATTGAAGGCGACCCGCTCGCAGATATTCAAGTTGCGATCGATAAGGTCCGCTGGGTCATGAAAGGCGGCAAAGTAGTAGTGGACAAAACAAAGCAGTCGGACCCGAAATGAACATGCGCGCGGACATAAAAGATGCAATCCAAGACGGCAACGTGGAAGCTCTGCACAGGCTGATTTCGGCCGACCCAGCGCTCGCCTACGAAAAACTTGACGGTCAGCGCACCGCGCTCCACGTCGCAACAGATTGGCCCGGCCACTTTCCGAATGTCCGCGAAACAATCTCCGCACTGGTAGCTCACGGTGCCGACGTCAACGCCCAATTTAAGGGTCAGCATTCTGAGAGTCCGCTTCACTGGGCCGCCAGTTCCGGCGACATAGATGCTCTCGACACCCTGCTGGATCACGGAGCCAGCACTGAAGCGCCGGGAGCCATAATCGGCGGAGGCACACCATTAGCAGACGCGGTCGCCTTCGGCCAATGGCGCGCCGCACACAGATTGATTGAAAGAGGAGCCTGCTCGACAATCTGGCAGGCCGCGGCACTCGGATTGTTGGATCGCGTGAAAGAATACTTCGCCACCAAACCAGCGCCGCCGCCGGATGTCGTGACCAACGCTTTCTGGAGTTCCTGCCACGGAGGCCAATTAGCAGCGGCTAGCTATCTACTGGAGCGCGGCGCTGATTTGCATTGGATTGGTCACGATCACCTTAATCCGCTTCAGGCCGCCATGCGAAACGGCAATCAGGACCTCGTCGAATGGCTGCGACACCAGAGCGTTTAGACCCGGTCACGCAATTTACAAAATATTTTCCCCATATTCCACGCACCTCTAAGCCCCCAAGCTCTTAAAAACCGCCCGCCCACATGCTATGCCTGAAGCCGAAAGGGATCTCACCGATATGGCTTCTCAAGCGCAAGTCCTGGCAAATACCGAAAACGCACAACTCTCCACAGGCCCGAAATCAGAATCCGGCAAGTCGATTTCAAAACTGAACGCATACCGCCACGGGCTCACCGCCCAAACCGTCGTATTCTCCCCCGAAGAAGCGGAAGCTTTTACAGCTTTCTCGGCGGATATGCTCTTCGGGCTCTCAGCCATCGGCACCGCTGAACAACAAATTGCGGAGGAAATGGTGATCACTCGATGGCGATTGAACCGCGTCCCCGCCCTCGAAGCCAATCTCATCGTGCTCGGCCGTCTCGAACCCGCGCCAAGTCATCTGGCCCTGCTCGAAGATTCTCCCGTCAAAACCGCCCTCCTCGAAAGCCACGCGCTGATTGTTCACGAACGCCCGCTGCGCAATCTCCAGCTTCAGGAACAGCGCCTGCGCCGCCACCTCCTCCGGCTTACCTTGCTCATCGCCGCTCACCAGACCGCCCGCGAGACGGAAGCCGCCCATAACGTGGAATTTCAGAATTCCGCCTGCGAGCAGCCGCCCGCTAAAGCCGCCACAGCAGCCCTGCTAGACAGACAGCCCGAACCGATTGGGTTCGATTTTGCAAATCTCGATTCTGAAGTTCCCGACCCCGCTCTCCACCTCATCGAAGCCCGCGTCCGGTTGATGCGGAACGCAAGCCAGCACGCCGAGATGCGAAAACAGCACGAAGAGAACCGCCCTACCCGCAATGTCCAGCCAGCTCTCTAAATTTCAACCCCACCGGACCATGGCACTACGCGGTTTCGACGCCCTCGGTGCGTCCGCCGCCCTCCATTCCGCCACCCCCAACAGCTTTATCGTCAGCGGCACCTTTCGGGATTCAGCCGATTTCACCGTGCTCATGCTCTGGGACGCCGATAATTTCTACGAGCACCCCCGCCTCCGCTATCTTCCGGATTTCGATTTCACCGGAGCCACTCTCTCCTTCGATGTTCTTTTCACCCCCGGCCTGCAGCCTCTCGATTCCCCAAAATCCAACTGGATCGATTGGGCCACCTTCGATTACATCCCCACCGTGGGCCCGCCCGGCAAACTCCGTCTCTGGGACAACTGCCAGCTTAAGTCCGGCAACTTCACCGCCGCCTCCGGCTCATTCAATCTCCAGACCAATGCCTCCGGGATTCAACCCAATGACCGGTTGACTCTCTTCTTTCAAAACTTCTCTTTCGATTACCAGCCCGCTGCCGGCCAGCTCTCCATTGAATACGAGTTCTTCGCCGGCGGTGCCGGCCAAACCCACAACATCACCGTCAATAACCGGCCTTACACGCATACGGAAGCTGACCCCGCTGGAGAATCAAGCGACACCCAGGCTCTCTCACTCGTCGCGCTCATCAACAGCGGCACGGGCGATCCGGACGTAACCGCCGCCATCGGTTCCAAATCTTACTCCGTTCTCCTCACTCTCCGCGCCAACACTCCCACCTCCGTTAGCGCGACCGGCTACGGTGGCTCCACTCTGGGGCCTGCATCGTTAAATCAGGTTGCACTCACCCTGGCTCAGCAAATCAATAACACCGATTGGTGGACTGCTTATCCCACGCACGCAATCCGCGCAGCCGTCAGCGGCAACACCCTCACGGTCACCGCGGCGCGCTACGGCAAAGTCTCCATCGCGGGCACCAATGTCACCCTCAACTCGGGAAGTGTTTTCGCCGGCCTCCTTCCCGGTGCCACGCTGACCATCGCGGGAGTCTTATTCACTATCGCGTCCGTAAGTTCGCCCACCTCGTTAACCCTCACCACGTCCGCCGGAAATCAAACGGACAAAGGCTATGTTGCCGATCGCGGAGGCGCGGATGGCAACATGATTGAGCTCTATGTCTTAGCCGCATCGTCGTCTCTCACCACTGCGGAATCCGCCGTTCGCCTCTCCGGCGGCAACTCTCAAGTCACCTGGACCTGCACTATGGATTTCTCCGCCCATAACATCACTTCGCTTCGCCAATGCTGGTTCACTTACGCCGCAGCTCTCGCTAATAGCTCAGCGTTTGCCGATACCGAATGGTCCGCTACTTACTCGAATTGGCAATACACCGGCCCCGATTCTGCAACAAAACTTTTTGTCGCGGGCCCGGGCAGCGTTCGCCTGGAAGAAGATAGCTCCGGCTTAACTTACACCGGAGCCTGGGCTACATCGTCACCCGAATCTGGATTTTTTTCGAAGGGCCTGGCACGCCGCGCCGGTGCCGCTGATCGCGCCACCAACGAAACGCTTTCGGTCCGGTATCACTGCTCTTCCATCCATACCCTCTATATCGGCACTTCTTTGTATCTGAATAGTGCGGCACTGAAAGTTTCTTTGGATCGGGCCCCGGAATTTGATTTCTTCCCCTATCTCGATACCGGCTCCAGCCCCGCCGTGAATGCGCGCCGCCTGTTGCTTCCCTCCGTCCCCGCGGGCGATCACACCGTTGTCTTCCGCATCGCCGGCCCTGGGTATTTCTACTTCGATTTTCTCGAAGCCGCTATTCCGTCACTTGTTCCCGATGCACCCCAAGCGCGCCCCAATCTTTCCCCCGCTCTCGATTACTCCACCGATCATTCCTGGAAGCTGCCCCCCGCGCGCATCCTTTGGATACTCGACAATCTCGGCTTCACCGGCCCCATCAATCAGTACATCGGCGTCTTCTGGTGGAATCAGCGCACTAATCCCACGGCGGTTTTCCGCTCGGTACAGATTGCTTTTCCGGTGCCCTCTCCCGGCAACATCCTCACGCTCACGCTCGGCGGCACTCCCATTCAGAAGACCGTCTTCCCCGCCGATACGGCAGCCACCGTCGCCGCCCATTTCGTTCGATACATCAACGCGACGTTCGTCGGCGTCTGGGCCTCCGCAAACGGAGCAACTCTCACCATCACCAAGCGTTCTCCCGCCTACGAATTCACTTTCAATGCAGGCCCGCTTGCCTTCACCGGGTCCCTCGCCTCCTCTCCGGGCGACCTTGGCACCTGGGTTGTCGATCCAGCGCAAACTCCCGCATTGAACCGGGGCGCCCGCGATTGGCATGCAGACCTCTATCGGGAAGCGAAGCTCCGCGATCGCGAGATCACCACCGCCGGGTCCATGGAACTGGTCAACCCGCCCGCCGGTTTCGCGGCCTGCTACCCGGATGGAAGCCCCGTCATCACCGATGTCGGTTTCGGCAATTTCAAATCTACCCACTGCGCCCAAAGCTCCCCCATGCGCGCCTTCCAGCAATCCGTCTTCGATTGCATCGCCGATCTTCAGAACGCCGCCGGCCTCGTCCCCAACTTCCAGCTCGGCGAATATCTCTGGTGGTTCTTCTCAGGCACCTCCGGCATGGCCTATTACGATGTGGAAACTAAGGCCGCCGCGCAAGCCGCCCTCGGCCGCCCGCTTTATAAATTCCTCACCCCGAATGACGATCCGGGCGTAAACTCAAGCCTCGATGCCCTATTCCTCCGGGCGCGTCTGCGCGATCATGTTGCTCAAATCATTGCGCACGTACAGTCCCGCTATCCGAACGCCATTTCTGAAGTGCTCTTCGCCTACGACGTAAATTACCCAACTCCCAATCAGGACCATTTCGGCTCCCTGGGAGGAGCCCTCAACCGATTCATCAATTTCCCTGCCGAATGGGGTTCACACTCGACAGCCGGGTTCACCAGGCTCAAAATGGAAGCCCTCGCCTTCGGCAGCCGCTTCCGCAATCTGAACCTCGCGCGCGCCGCCATTGAATTCCCCCTCTCTCAAGATTGGCCGCTTGGACAAGTTCGCTATCTCGCCCCCATCTTCACTCACAGTTCCTCGTGGCAAAAAGAAGTTGCCATCGCCCTCAGCCTTCGCATCCCTGTCGTGAACCTCTGGGCCTTCGATCAGATGAACATCTTCGGCCTGAAAATCGGCCATTACTATAACCAATCCCGGTCCCTTAAAATGGGTTAGCGTGCAGCCCCAGTTAAACAGTAGATCCAGACTCCCGGCCGTCTTTCTTGTCCTTCTAGCCGCTCTGGTCCTGCTTTCGCTCCTCGGCGTGGCACGAGGCCTCACCACAGCCCTCGCCTTCATCGAAATCGCTTTGGGTGCCGTGCTCCTCTTTCGTTCCGCGCGCTATCTCGTCCGCCAGAGCGTCTGGCGCCTCCGTAACCGCCTGATCGTCACCTATACGCTCATCGGAATCCTCCCCGTATTCCTGATCCTCACTCTGGTCGTGATGGGTGGTTACATCATCGCCGGTCAGGTCGCAGTTTTCCTGATCAGTTCGGAGCTGGACCGCCGCACCCAGGCGCTCACCGAACCGGCTCAGATCCTAAGCTGGGCAACCCTCGAAAGCCGCGGCCGCGTTCTCAACCAACTCGCGCCATTCGTCCGCAATCATTTCCCGAGAATTCAAATGCTGATCCACGGCGAAAGCGATGTCCGGTATCCCGAAGACTCTTTGCTCAAAGCCCCGCCCTCCGGCTGGTCAGATCACTCGGGCCTGCTGCGCAGGGAAGGCCGCTTCTTCACCTGGGCGCATATCTCGCGCAACGGCTCCGAAGTCATTCTCCTCGAACCGATTAACAACCGTCTGCTCTCAAATTTGATTCCGAACCTGGGCGCTGTGCGCTTCCTCGATAAGGGCGCCGAAGCTGCCGCT
This sequence comes from Terriglobia bacterium, assembly GCA_043733425.1. GTDB lineage: Bacteria > Acidobacteriota > Terriglobia > Bryobacterales > Bryobacteraceae > JALYXI01. The sequence continues at coordinate 155 of JAYTGM010000353.1, read as the reverse complement.
GGTCCTGACGACAAGCCCGATCCCATTCGCATTCCCGCCCCCATCAACGGCCTCGATCGCGAAGTCACCTGGATCGCTCAGGTCAGTGCCGCCGAATGGGACGCTCCGGGCCGCATCTCCCCGCACTTGATGGTGGTCACCACCCGCCCGTCTGC
>JAYTGM010000352.1:0-4525 GCA_043733425.1 Terriglobia bacterium | reverse complement strand
CCCGCATAATGGCGCGGGCCCGTTCCTTAATCCCCATGGAGCGGATGACATCCGGCCTGGGGCCGATGAAGGTAATGCCCGACAGTTCGCAGACCTCGGCGAATTGCGCGTTCTCGCTCAGGAAGCCATAGCCGGGATGGATGGCATCCACATTGGTGATTTCAGCGGCGCTGATGATGGAAGGAATATCCAGGTAGCTGCGCGCACTTTTTGCGGGGCCAATGCAAATGGCTTCATCGGCAAAACGAACCGGAAGGCTGTGGCGATCCGCTTCGGAGTATACGGCGACGGTGGGAATGCCCAGATCTTTGCAGGCGCAAATAATACGCAGTGCAATTTCCCCCCGGTTGGCTATGAGTATTTTTTTAAAGGGGACGGATGGCAAACAGAGCCTCTCCATACTCCACGGGCTGGCCGTTCGGCACCAGCTTGCTTTCTAAGATTCCGGCCACATCTGCCTCAATCTCATTCATCAGCTTCATGGATTCGATGATGCAGAGCACCTTGCCGGGCAGCACCTTTTCACCTTCGCGAACGAACGGCGGCGAATCCGCTGAGGAACTTTCATAGTAAGTACCGACGATGGGGGACTTCACCAAAACAGTATTCGGCGCGGGTGGGGTTTTGGGTTGGGCACCGGCGGGCAAACCTTGTGAATGCTGCTCTACGTGAGATGCGGAGCCTTCCGCGGCAGGCGCGTGGTACAAGGCCGACGGAGGCGGCTGCAATTCTCCTGGAACCGTCAAGCGGATGCGAACACGATTATCGCCGCGCTGCACTTCCAGTTCGGCAACTCCCGTTTCGGATACTAATTTGATCAATTCCCGGATTTCTTCTAAGGTCATCAGTATCCTCCCTTAGGTTACCGTAGAGTTAACAATTCTTAAGCCCTTCGGCGTAGGCGTCAGTACCTCGCATCCGCTGGCGGTTACCACGACAGTATCTTCAATCCGTATGCCGCCCCAGCCTTCCAGATAGACGCCCGGCTCAATGGTGATGACCATGCCGGCTTCCAAACGAGCTTTGCTCTTTTTGCCGATGCGAGGGTCTTCGTGAATCTCAAGACCGAGCCCGTGCCCGGTGGAATGAACGAACTGATCCGCCCACCCATGCCGTTCCAGCACGCCGCGTGCCACCCCGTCCACTTTGGATGCGGCAATGCCCGGACGGACGGCATCGATTGCAGCCAGTTGAGCTTCCAGAACAGCCGCGTACACTTCGCGCGTTTTGCGCTTCGGCTCGCCCAGATGCAGCATGCGCGTCATATCACTGGTGTAGCCATCCTGCCGGGCACCCATATCGACCAGCACCAAACCGCCCGCGGCCAGCGGAGTGTTATCCGGGCGTGCATGAGGAAGCGCAGTGCGCGTTCCAGACGACACAATGGTTTCAAATGCAGTGCCTTCCGCGCCCGCCTGGCGCATGCGGTAATCGATTAGACCAGCGAAGGCAGATTCCGTCATACCCGCTTTGACTGACTTGACCGCCAGATCAAAGGCTTTCGAGTTAGTGCGGACGGCGGCCCGGATCTTTTCGATTTCATCAGCGGACTTCACCATCCGGATGCGTTCCACCAGTCCGCTGACAGGTAGCAGTTTGAGGCGCTTGGTGAGAATCTCGAACTGATCGAAACGGAGCGACTCCCGTTCAAAACCGACGGCACGGAACCGGCGGCGAGCCAGCCATTTTTCAGCAACAAGATAGAGCGGCCCCCGCTCTATGAGAGCTTCCGCGCCTACTTCGGCTTTGGCCTGCAGGGTATAGCGAGGGTCAGTCCAGAAGACGAAGCGGTCAGGCAACACGATCAAGAGAGCATTGCTGCCCGTGAAACCGGTGAGATACCGGATGTTGACCAGATTACTCACCAGGAGGGCTTCGGCGTTTGCTTCTTTCAGCGCGGCGGCGGCCTGCAACAATCTTTCAGAGATCAAGTGGCCAGAGGTCAATCGGCGGCCTCCGTGGAAAGGGGCAAGTCCACGGTAAAGGTTGTTCCTTTACCTGGCTCGCTAGAGAAATTGATACGTCCATCGTGCAGTTGAATGATTTGGAACGTCATGGCCAGACCGATGCCGCTGCCTTGCGGCTTAGTGGTGAAGTACAGATTATAGATATTTTCACGGACCTCGGGCGGGATACCCGGGCCGGTGTCGGCTATCCGAATTTCCGCGTAATCCGCGCGAACACCGGAATCGATTTTTAGCTGGCCGCCCTGGGGCATGGCCTCAATGGCGTTCACCACAATGTTGAGCAGCGCCTGCTTGATGAGATCGACATCGACGGTGATGGCGACGGTGTCGGCGGTTTGCGTCACCACCAACTCAATGCCGCCCGCTTCTGCCTGGAGGCGGGCAAGGTCGGCTATATCGTTGACGAAGCTGGATAACGGCACTTCGCTGAGGTTCAATGCCACCGGTTTAGTGAAATCGAGGAATGTTTTCACGACGCGGTCCAGGCGCAGAATCTCAGTCGATATCACGTCCATCTGCGGTTGAAGATCGTAATCGCCGTGGTTGAGCTTCATTTTGGCGAGCTCGACATGCATAAGCATTGCGTTAAGCGGATTCTTTACTTCGTGAGCCACTCCGCCGGTAAGCTTGCTGATTGCCGTCAATCGGTCCGCGGTCTTGAGCTGGCGGCCAATCCTGCGGGTAGCTTCAGGGTCTCGCAAACGGATGAACATGCCGGCCGCGCTCGAATCAAGAAACTCGACAGAGAGGAGCCCCAGTACGATTTTGTCTGAGCCATCCGTGTGGTTCATGGGCACCCTGCGGTTGCGGATGGCCCGCGTGGTCTGGACCGCCTGTGCCAGCAGCAGGCCAAGCGAAGTTCCGGGAGGGAAGACCTCCGTGAGAGGCTGCCCGATGAGATCTCCGCGCGGGCGCAGAAGGAAGTGCTCGACAGCGCCGGCTGCGGCGATCAGGCGGCGATCGCGCCCGAAGATGAAAACGGCGTCTTCCAGTTCATCGAGAAGGTGTTCGAAGTTGCCGCGAAGGTCCGATGCTTCCAGTTGCGCATCGCGCAGGGCTTCGCCAAGCAAGCTGACTTTCGATTCCACGATGCCGAACTGGTCAGTTCTGGACTTGGCCGAGGGGACCTGTTGTAGCTCATATTCGCCCTTGGCCAGACCATCGAGCATGTGGCCCAGGCGGCCTAACGGACGGAAGGCGATGACGGAGAAAATCAGCGTGACAAAAATGGCACCCAGGATGGATGCGATTGAGATCACAAAATGGGTCTGCATGGCCGGCGTGAGTTCCTGACGGACCATGACGGGATCGATGATCAACCTCAGCGTGAGCTGTTTTACGTGAATGGATTCCAGATCGGAGGAATATACGTAGATACCATCATCACGCCTGAGTACTTGCAACCGGTCCCACCAATGAGTGCGTTTCATCAAGTCACGGAACTCATCGGTACCGGCGGCAAACTTCTGCCCGATACGCCCCGTATCGGCATCGTTCAGAATGGTGCCGTCGGCATCGCAAACCGCTATCGCGACAATGGGCCCCGATTCGGCGAGCAACTGGCGGAACTCTTCCGTAAGGCCGGGATCATCCTGGACCAGCGCGGGGTTGGGGACCTTTGACTTGCGCAGGACGGAGCGATTGACAGCACTGGCGGCCAACCGCCAAATGGAGGCGGAACGACGGAGCGTGATTTCAAACTGGCGGTCAAGCTCATCAGTCAAATCGAGCGCGGAGATGGTGGCGACAATCAAGGTCATCACCACGATGGACCATACGGTTAGTCTGGCCTGAAGATTCACTGTGAGGGCGAATTGATGAGGAGCAGCTTGCCCGCCGTGCCGCGGCCTTCCAGATCGCGATGGGCCTGCGCCGCTTCGGCGAGCGGGTATTCGCGGTCAATCCGAACGTCGAGTTTGCCGGCCTGAATCATGCCGAGCACATCACCGGAGCGCTGTTCCAGTTCTTCACGCGTGGCGCAGTAACTTGCCAGCGTGGGGCGCGTGAGAAAAAGAGAGCCTTTCTGATTCAGAAGAAGCGGATCGATTGCCGGAGCGGCGCCGCTCGATTGGCCGAAGAGGACCATCATGCCGCGGGGGCGGATGGCGTCGAGACCTTTGATGAACGTGGTCTGGCCGACGGAATCGTAAATCACATCGACGCCGCGGTTATCGGTGAGGCGCTTGGTCTCGGCGACGAAATCCTGACGGGTATAGAAGATGACCTCGTCACAACCGGCGGCGCGGGTGAGTGCGGCTTTTTCTTCCGTGGAAACGGTGCCGATGACGCGTGCTCCGCGCGCCTTTGCCATCTGAACGATGAGACGGCCAGCGCCGCCTGCCGCGGCATGAACCAGGACGGTATCGCCAGGCTTGAGCGGGAATGTGGTGTGAGTGAGATAGTGCGCGGTCATGCCCTGCAACATAACGGCTGCAGCAATTCTAGTGCTGACGTGCCCGGGGATCTTGATAAGCTGCCAGGCAGGCACGACGGCGAATTCGGCGTAAGAACCGCGGTTCATGGCATAGGCAACGCGATCACCGGGCGAGACCGAAGTA
>JAYTGM010000351.1:0-4528 GCA_043733425.1 Terriglobia bacterium | reverse complement strand
CTGCTTGCGGCTCTGACCGTTTGGGAGTGGACGGCCGGTAGGCGGGTAATTTATACAAGCTTAACTCGGCCAGGCTGAGAGTTTTGATCTCTCCCTCGACGCCGCCGATGACGTGCGCGGTGTGTTCGTAAGCAATAGCATCGCCGGTCACAAAATGAGTGATGGTGCCCACGCGCCATGCCGGCTCAGGCACGCTGATGCTCACAACTTTAGATATTTCTTCGGCGCTGTCCACCAGATGCACATCAGGACCCACCACTCTGGCGATGGTTTCCCGCAGGACCGGATAATGAGTGCAGCCAAGTATGAGCGTGTCTAGTTCTGGCCGGTCAGCCAGGTAATGCCGCACCAACAACTCGGCCTCCGGTGAGTTGGCCAAACCTTCTTCCACAACATGAACCAACAGGGGGCAGGCCTGCGCCCACACGGTGAGACCTTGGGCTTCCAGTTTGCGCTGATACACGCCGCTCGCAATGGTTCCTTTGGTGCCGATGATGCCGGTGCGTCCCCCTCTTGATGCTTTTTTGGCTGCGGCAACGCCCGGTTCGATCACTCCCCACACGGGGACCGCGAGTTGGTCAGCTAATTCGGGAAGTGCGGCGGCGGACGCTGTATTGCAGGCGATCACCAGAGCTTCCACGTTGTGCCCGAGCAGAAAGGCTGCGATCTCCCGGGAGAACTGCCGCACCATGGCCGGCGGCTTGCGGCCATATGGAACCCGCGCGGTATCGCCAAGGTAGAGAAAATCATGGCCCGGGTGACGGGAGTGAAGCGCGCGAAGCACGGTCAGGCCGCCGACCCCGGAATCGAAGACACCAATCAACACTTCGAAAGACCCAAAATTGAAACTTCCAGTTGGCGTGAAAAGTGGAGCAGCGGCGGCCCGGAGAGACTTAGGTCTAAGGAACTGGTCATATTGTTGAAATTGAATTCGGCACGCGCGGGCTGAAGTTCCCAAGGGCGGTGGTGAATGTCGCCTCTGTATAGATTGCCTGTCAAATCGGTCGTGTAAAGCGCGTAACGTTCGGTAAGGAAATGCGCAAGCGAGCCTTTCTGCGAAAGGCCTGGTTTTCCTGTTGGCGCGTAAGTGACATCGCAGCCTATCTGAGTGCCGCGGCGGTAACTGGTGTAGTGCAACGATTCATCTTCTCTGCAGGCCATCATGGCGTCGAAGTAAGGCAGGTGAAAGAAGCGTCTGGCGATCTTCACGGCCAGGCGGCTGGAAGCGTCCAGGCTGAAGAAATAAACCCCGGGCACACCAGCCACGGTGGTGTAGGTGCGAACGTTCAGCTCCAGTGTTTCCGAAAGGATGGGAATAGCGGGCAACCCATAAAGGCGGATACCGGTCATGCGGAAAGGAATGATTCCAATCCACGCACTGCCGGAGTGCTGGTCCGGCTTCAGAGCGGACGGCATATAGGGAACCAGCGCTTGCGAATCGACGGGCCAATGCGCAAAAAGCAGGTCGCGCCAGGTTTGATGCATGACAGGATGACGGACGGGCACTGTCAACAACGTACTATGAAAACTTGAAGGAAGCGCAGGCATTTTCAGTGAAGCGGGCGGAAGTGGAGTTTCACAACTTCGCATCCTTAGGGGAGCCAGAGAGGGCGCTGGAGCACTACGCCTTGCAAAACAGGAATCGCGCAACCGTGATTCGCAAGCATCTGCCCTTTATCGGCGAGCTGCCTTCAGGCATGACGCCTTTTCTTGAAATCGGCGCGAACGTGGGGCACTCCAGTTTTATGCTGGCGACGGAATTCGGCGCGGAAGGTTTTGCACTGGATATTTCCGCTGATGCTCTGCGGCACGGGCGGCGCGAGTTTGAAATGCCCGTGATCCGAGTGGCAGGTGACGCGGCAAAATTGCCGTTTGCCGATGAATCATTACAGTTCGTAATGGCGTTCCAGATGTTAAGCCAGTTCGCGGATATCGGGCAGGTTTTCGTTGAGGTGAAGCGCGTTCTGCGCCCCGGCGGCGTGTTCTTCTTTGCGGATGAACCAATGCTGCGGCTGCTCTCCCTGCGGCTGTATCGCGCGCCTTATTACAACCTGATGCGGCCCTGGGAAAGAAAACTGTATGACTGGGGGCTTCTGGGGTACCTGGTGAAAGATGTAATAGGTGCACAGCAGGAGGAAAGCTTCGGAATTCGTCAAAACCACACGATGTACCTGGCGGATTGGAAAAAGCTGATTCGCAAACATTTTGCCGCCTTGGAATACGAGACCTTCGTGCCGGAGCGCGGGTGGGCGGAGCGGGTGGTCTCAAGAAAGCTTCCCGGTGCGCCGCGATTGCTGGGGGGAACTCTGGCGGCATTCTGCAAAAAAGGCGGTTTCGCTGGCACCCCTGCCGTCAAAATGGGTTCGTTTGAGCAATTCCTCCGATGCCCGGATTGCTCAGGCAAATTTCAGCGCGATGCGGAACAAACTCTGCTCTGTGAGCGATGTGGGTACAGAGCCAGGGATGAACGCGGCGTGTACACCATTCTGCCAACAAGGGAGCGCGAAGAGCTTTATCCCGGCGACCGTGCGGATATCATCGATTTTTCAGTGCCTGGGCATGAGGCACGCCTGACGGACGGGTGGGGACACTTGGAAGGCCATGACGGCGCCGAGTACCGGTGGATCGGGGCGAAAGCGAAAGCGTATTTGACTCCCGTGGGTACGGCGGAACTGCGGCTCCGCATGCGCGGGCATGCGCCGGAACAGGCGTTTCTGCAAGGCAAACCGGTCAAGCTGCAGGCAACCGTGAACTCTCAGACCCTTCCAGAAATGGTGCTCACTCGCGCGGGGCTTTTTGTGTATGAGGCCGACCTACCGCGGGCGGAAAGTTATACTCTGGAGATCGCTTGTTCCCCAACTTTTTCCGCTCCCCCAGACGTACGGGTATTCTCGCTCACCTTCAGTATGTTGCGCCTGGTGCCGCGCTCACAATAGCCCTGGCTTTGTGCGGCAGCGCGCTGGCGCAGAACAATTATGAAGTTCAGGTGTACGGCTCCGATACGTTGACGCCCAAGGTAACCATGGTGGAGTTGCACAATAACTTCACGTTTTCTGGCGCGAAAGACGAAGTGGATGGTGTCCAGGCCACTCAGCATACCTGGCACGAGACCATTGAAATCACGCACGGCCTGAACTCTTGGAGTGAGTTGGGCTTCTACATTTTCACAAGCGCGAGCACCCGTTACGGTTATCAATGGGTGGGCGACCATATCAGGCCCCGCGTCAGGATTCCTGAAGCGTGGAAATGGCCGGTAGGCGTCAGCCTTTCTTTGGAGTTTGGCTATCAGCGCCATAAGTTTTCACAGGACACGTGGACCTTGGAAGTTCGCCCGATTGTGGATAAGAGGCTGGGCAAGTGGTATTTGGTCTTTAATCCCACCGTGGACCGCAGCTTTCACGGGCCTGGGGTCAGCAGCGGGGTCGGGTTCTCGCCAAACTTTAAGGCTGCCTACGACATCACCAAGAAGGTGAGTGCGGCTTTGGAATACTATGGATCGCTCGGTCCGGTAACGGGGTTCGATCCCTTCCGGGATCAGCAGCAGCAAATCATTCCGGCGGTAGATATTGATTTCGGAAAAAATTGGGAATTCAATTTCGGAGTAGGCGTGGGGGTCACCCATTCCACCGATCATTTGTTGGTCAAAATGATCTTGGGGCGGCGGTTTACCTTCGGCCGCGGCCGTAAGGATGCGTCGGGCGGGGGATGACCTACGATTCTGTTGTGTAACGCCAGTGCTCTGTCTTACACTACGTTGCATGATGAAAATTGCCGCGCCTTTGGCCGCTTGCGTTCTGCTCTGGAACACCGCTCTGTCTGCCGCGCAGCCCATGGACAAAACGGTTCAGGCAATTTACGACAACAAGCTTGAAGATCTTGCTAAATACTTAGGGAACGGTGGTGACTCGAACGCGCGCACCGGGAGAGATAACTCGCTATTAATGTATGCCTCGGCATTCGGTTCACTGGAATCCGTCCGCTTGCTGCTGGAACATGGCGCTAACCCAAATTTAGCGAACGCCTTTGGGGGCACTGCTTTGATGTGGGGTGTATGGGACCCTGCGCGCGTCAAACTTCTTCTATCGAAAGGGGCCGAAGTTAACGCTCATGCGAAATCAGGTACAACGGCATTGCTCCTTGCCGCGATGAGCCCTGCCGGAGCCGAATCGGTTCAGATTCTGGCGGACAACCACGCCGATACCGCGGCAGTCGATGGGTTCGGAACCAATTTGCTTCATGCCGCCACCTCCGCGGGAAACATGACGGCGGTTCGTTTGGGAATTGCCGCGCATGTGGATGTAAACGGCAAACAGCGGAACGGAATAACTCCCCTGATGAATTCTGCCGCGGATGGATCGGTGGAAATTGCCAAGCTGTTGCTGAAAGCCGGGGCGGACCCCAACGCAATATCCGAGTCCAAGGGGATACCGGTGAAACACGGGATGATTGCTTTAGGAAGTTTCACTCCCTTGATCCTGGCGACACCCTATGGGCCACCTGATATGACCGAGTTGCTTCTGGCTCACGG
>JAYTGM010000350.1:0-4555 GCA_043733425.1 Terriglobia bacterium | reverse complement strand
CTCCGCCCTTTCACTCGCCGCAACGAATACGCAATGGATGGATCAACAAGGCCGCATGAGCGCCGCCAAATCTTTGTCCATTGCAGGGGGGCTTCTGTCTCTCTTTCTGCTCTCAAGTGGATTGCGCCGGCTGCGGGTTTCGCCCTTCGCGCGATTCGCAATCGTCTTCTCCCTCATCACCGCCATCGTGGTCTTAGCAAAAGCATGGGGCAACTTCTCCGTGATCGCGCAACCCACCCGCTTTCACCTCGCCATGGAAATGGCCATCATCATGTCTATCGCCGCATTGACCGGGCTTGTGACAATTCGCCAGCGCTGGGCGGTTGCCGTAACGGCAACAATCATTTGCGCCGCAGTCGGCTGGCAAGTCGAATCGTACCGGCTTTACGCCCGCAAAATCGTCAAGCGCGAACCCGTCTGGGACCGCAGCGAATACAAAATCGCAAAATGGATGGACCAGCATGCCGGCGGCAATCGCATCTGGGTCCCCGGATCCGTTTCTTTTTGGCTCAACGCTTTCACCAACACGCCCCAGATGACCGGTTGCTGTGACCAGAACCTCCTGTTCCAAGTCCCTCGCATTGCGACATACGAGATGGGCACGGACGATGGCGCCGGCTCCCACGCCGCCGAAATCTCTCTCGTCTGGATGAGAACCATGGGCGTTAAATATTTCGCGTTCTCCGGTCCGGGCAGCACGGAGATCTACGGCGTCACCCACCATCCCGATAAGTTCAAAGGCATCCTCACTCCTCTCTGGCACGATGGCGGCGACGCCATCTATGAAGTCCCCGGCCCTCCCGGTTCGCTGGCCCACTGGATTCAGCCGGGCGAGGTCATTCCACAACTGCCCGTCAACGGTGTGGAGATCGCACCGCTTCAAAAGTATGTCGCCGCATTAAGCGACCGCAACCGCCCGGAAGCCCGTTTGCATTGGGACGGAACCGAATCCGCCACCATCCAAGGCGCGGCACAACCCGGCGACCTGCTCTCCATTCAAATTCCGTTCCACTTCGGCTGGCGCGCGGAATCGGGGAAGGGAACCGATATTTCTGTCGGGCGCGATGCACTCGGTTTTTTACTTCTCAACCCGAAGTGCAACGGAGACTGCACAGTTCGCTTAATTTTCGATGGCGGCCTTGAAAGCAAAGTCCTCCTGTGGCTCTCTCTTTCCGCGTGGATTTCCGTCGCCGCAATTTTTGTCCGTACCCGTCTAGTCAACAATAAAGCAGATGCCGAAAAGAGAATATGAGCAGCGCCTGGCAGCAGCCACCGAACGCGTGCAGGCTGCCGACGGAAAACACCGCCGCTTAGCCGGGTTCCGCCTGCTCGTGTTTCTCGCCACAGCCACACTGGCATGGGCGTGGTATGTCGCCATTGTTTCCGTGTGGGTTCTTCTGCTCCCCCCTGCCTTGTTTGTCTTCCTGGTCTGGCTGCAATCGCGCGCCGCTACCGAGCGGCGATTCGCAGAGCGCGCCATCACCTACTACCAACGCGGCCTTGACCGCTTGAACGATACCTGGATGGGCAAAGGGGAAACCGGCGAACGGTTCCGCCAACCCGCCCACCCATACGGGGACGATCTCGATCTGTTCGGCACCGGTAGTCTGTTCGAACTGCTCTCCACCGCACGCACACGGGCCGGCGAACAACAGTTGGCCGAATGGCTTCTGAATCCCGCCGAACGCTCTGAGGTTCTGCTTCGCCAGCAAGCCATTGAAGAACTGCGGGGCCGTACAGATCTACGCGAAGAACTGGCCGCCCTCGGCGAAGACTTCCGGACCGACGTTCATCCGGCACAACTCGCATCATGGGGTGCATCGCCGCGCATCGTGTTTGCCTCCTGGAACCAGCCGGTCGCACTCGTTCTATCAATCATTGCCGCGGCTCTCATCGTTGCTTATTTCGCCTCTAGCTTAGCCAGCCCGGCGGTGCGTATAGCGCTGCTATGCATAGGTGCAATAGAAGGCCTGTTTGCGCTTCCCTTGCGCGGGCGCGTCGGCAGCATCGCCGCCGCGGTTGAGGAACCCGCACATGATCTCGATCTGCTCTCCCAGGTGCTGGCCCGCTTCGAACAGGAGCAGTTCCAAAGCACCAAGCTCGCCGCTCTCAGAAGCGAGCTCGACGTAGCAGGGAAGCCGGCCTCCAGGCGAATTGCCCAACTGCAGCGCCTCATCGATCTCTTGCACTCCCGGGACAATCTGCTGGTCCGCATGCTCGGCCCATTGGTGCTCTGGACCACGCAGGTTGCCTTCGCCATCGAGCGCTGGCGCGCCGTCTCCGGTTCGCATGTGGGCCCATGGGTCCTCGCTATCGGCGAACTGGAAGCTCTCTCCGCACTCGCCGGATACGCCTATGAGCATCCCAGCGATCCCTTTCCAGTCTTAATCGAAGGTCCCGCTCAAATCCAGGGCGAGCAGTTGGGCCACCCGCTCTTGCCGGATTCCGAATGCGTTAGGAATGACGTCGATCTGAATCCGGCAAGAAACCTGGTCATCATCAGCGGCTCGAACATGTCGGGCAAAAGCACTTACTTGCGGACCATCGGCGTCAATGCTGTACTGGCGCTCGCCGGTGCTCCCGTCCGCGCGCGCTCTCTGCGGATCGGTTCCATCCGGATCGGCGCCTCCATCAGGGTCAGCGATTCCCTGCAGGGCGGAACCTCCCGCTTTTATGCCGAAATCACCAGGCTGCGCGACATCGTAACAGTCGCCGGTGCGCATCCTCTCTTGTTTCTTCTCGATGAGCTGCTGAATGGAACCAATTCGCATGATCGCGGCATCGGCGCCGCTGGCGTGGTGCGCGGCTTGCTGGCCCGCGGCGCTATTGGCTTCGTCACCACGCACGATCTCGCCCTCACCGCCATGGGTCAAGTGAATCAACATTTCGAAGATGAGTTGAAAGACGGCAGGATCACCTTCGATTACCGCATCCGGCCGGGCGTGGTTGAAAAGAGCAACGCCCTCGAACTCATGCGCGCTGTCGGCCTGGAAGTGTGATTTTGAACAAGCAGGTTACCCTTTAACAATGGTCACGGCAGCGCTGGAACAAGCGCTCGGAGCGGTTCTGCGCGGCAAGACAGAGGCGGTGCGTTTGGCGGTCGTGTGCCTGCTCGCGCGCGGTCATCTGCTCATCGAAGATGTTCCCGGCGTCGGCAAGACCACGCTCGCGCACGGCTTGGCGCGCGCCATCGATGGCCAGTTCCACCGCCTGCAATTCACCAGCGACATGCTGCCCAGCGACGTGTTGGGCGTAACCATTTACAACGCCCATTCCGAACAATTCGAATTCAAGCCCGGCCCCATCTTCACGAACTTCCTCCTGGCCGATGAGATCAACCGCACCACTCCCAAGACTCAATCGGCGCTGCTTGAAGCCATGAATGAAGGCCAGGTCACCATAGACGGCAAGCCTCTTCCGCTCCCCGATCCATTCATGGTGATCGCCACCCAAAACCCGGCGGAGCACCACGGCACCTACCCGCTCCCCGAAAGCCAGCTTGACCGTTTCCTCATGCGCCTGCGCATCGGCTATCCAGATCCTGCAAGCGAACGCGAAATTCTGCGGCAGCGCGCCGGGGAATATGCGGGCGCGGTGATGAACCGCTCAGACTTATTGCAAATGCAAGCCACCGTACGCCAGGTCTTGATCAATGATGCAGTTGCGGATTATCTGCTCGCCATCGTCGAGCGCACCCGCAGGCACGAATCTTTAGAACTTGGCGTAAGTCCCCGCGGCAGCCAGGCGCTCTACCGCGCCGCACAGGCACTGGCTTATCTCGAAGGGCGCACCTACGCAATTCCCGATGACGTGAAGCGTCTGGCCGTTGCCGTATGCGGCCACCGGTGCGTCTTGCGCGCCCGCGCATCTCTGAATGGCGCACGCTCCTTGCAGGGCGATGCCGTCATGAGGGAGATCCTCGATAGCGTGGAGGTGCCGCTTTGAGCGCAGCTACTCTCAGCGGTGCGGAGTTCGATCGTTTGCCTTATGAAGAGGGCAGAAAGTGGGAACTCGTCAACGGCGAATTGGTACCGAAGTCCAGCCCGACACCCTTCCATCAGCGAATTGTAAAAGACGTGATCTACGCCTTCATAAATCACCTAAGCGCTCATCCCAATCAGGGTGAATCGTTCATAGACATTGAATTTGCACTTAGCCCGGATCACCGCGTTCCACCCGACGTCCTGGTTCTCGGCCCGGAATTCGTCGCACGTCTGGACGTTCGTAAAACTCCTGTAACCGGCGCTCCTGACTTAGCGGTCAAAATCATCTCCCCCAGCAAACGCGCTGGTGAAACGCAAGCGAAACTTCTGTCCTATCTCCGGTTCGGAACCAGCGAGGTGTGGCAGGTCTATCCTGAGCAGCGCACCATTGTTATCCATCGCCAAGGCCGAAGCGAAACCGTCACCGCCGGTGCTCTCACCTCACCGCTCCTTCCCGGCTTTTCCTCGAAATAGACCGCGTCTTCGCCTAAGCCTTGTCCCCGTCGGCCCACGGGTCGTAGTTCCCGATACTCCACAGGTGGCCTTCCGGGTCCCGGCACGTGAAGCCCTGC
>JAYTGM010000349.1:0-4561 GCA_043733425.1 Terriglobia bacterium | reverse complement strand
CGGGTATCGTCTTCTTCCGCGCTCATTCCTTTCCGGATGGAAAGCTCTCCGGAGACAGCTCCCACTTCGGGGTCCGCAAAACAGGCGATCAGGTTGCGGATGGCATCGGGATGCAGGTTTTGACGAACATCGGTGAGAACCACGATTTCGCCTTTGGAGTGAGAGATACCCGTGTTGATGGCGACGCCCTTGCCTTGGCGCTCATTGCGAAAAAAGCGGATTCCCTGCCCCTCAAAAGATCGGGCGATCCGGTCTGTTCCGTCGTCCGAGCCATCAGAAACGACCGTAATTTCCATTAATTCGCGAGGGTAGTTGGAAGCCAGCAAGGACTGCAACTTGGCTTTCAGAAAGACTTCCCCATTTCGGACCGCAATGACGATGGAGAGAGTGCGGCCCACGTTATCTTTCTTGATCTCGCGGCCGCGCCTCCTGGCGATGCGCGCGAGCAGCAACGGGTAGCCGGCTAACACGTAGAGGATGGCGGTGGTGCTGGTTGCAAAGACCGCAATCGAAAAGATGTTGAGTATGCTCATTTGAGCAGGTAGAGGCCGGTACGAGCGGGATCACCCACTATAACCTTCTGGAAATGAGGATTGAGATCCAGCTGTTCAGGCAAAGTGTCGTTCGGCCTGGGGCGCAGCAGGAGCGCCTGGATACCGAACTCTCGCATCTTTTCCTGAATGGCCTGTTCATTGTCGGTTACCAGGAATGGATGAAGCTGCATCCGGGGAAAATAGTACGAGAGTGTGGGAAGGATTTCGTAGGGAACCAAGAGAGTACTCTGTTGCAAACCAGCGGTGCGTAAGGCAGCAATAGTTTGGGCGTCGGAATTGGGCCTATCTGGCGAAAGCCGCGCAAGAACCTGCCATCCCCCGCCGATTGTGGCCAAAAGCAGGATTGCCGCCAGGGAATTCCGGACCACCGGGGCCGTTCGTTCCATACAGGCCGCGAACGCGATTCCGGTCACGATGGCCAGGGGCGGAAGAATGGACGAGACGTATGTAGGGTTAAGCGACGTGTTTTTAAGAGTAGTAAGCAGCATCAGGCACGCGTATACAATGCAGGGGAGCAGTACGGGGCGGTATCTGCGGATGGCGGGCATGTTCCAGAGTGCTACGGATCCGACTAGACCGATTATATCTAAGCAATACTCGACAGGCGCTGCGGTAAAACGCTGCAACCAAATGTTCAGCGGGCCAAATTCACCGTAGGAACCTTTGCGCTGCATAGCAAGATAGGCGATATAGAAATACCCTTTGACCGCGGAGAGCTGAAGTAAACCGATAGGCCAGAGGAACAACAACAACGCTAAGAACAGAAGCACGGCGCGTACCAGAGTGGCGGTGCTGAGTTTACGGTGACCGCGAAAGACGGCCAAACACACGGCGAAGGTGATGGGCAGAAGGATTGCGTAATCGATACTGCAGAAAGCCCCCGTGAAGGCCGCGACGGCGAGATACCAGAGGCGGAGCTGGCCGGTAAAGAGGAAGCCGGCGAAGCAAAGCAGGGTGGCCGTTGTAAAGAATACGTAAGGAATATGGGGCGTAACCATTGCCGATGTTTCGATACTGGATTGCCCGAACAAATAGAGAGACCCGGCCAGGAGCGCGGCGGAACGGAAACCGGTAAAAAAGAAGACGCCAATGGCGATTGTGAAGAAGGTCAACAGGTGGAATGCGAACCCAGAAAAGCGCATGGCATACTCTGCGTGATGAACCAGCGGGGAGACGAGCGCGATCCAGTAAAAGTAAATCGGGCCATGAAAATGGCGGTAGAAAGTGATGTCGCGGCTTCCGCGAATCAGGTCGGACAGGCTGGAGCGCTTGTCGAGGCCGGTATGTTCTTTGCCGATTCGATAAAAGCCGATGATCGAATGAGAAGGCTTTTCAAGGAAGTTAGCGGCGATACCGCGCTCGCCGGCGTCCATGTAGTCGGATTCGTCGTAAGTAAAGGGCTGGGGGGAGGGAACGGTGCGAAAGCAAAAGAGAAAAGCTGCTGCAATGACCAGCAACCCCGCCAGATCAACAGCTTTTAAACGGCGCATGCGCTTCTTAAAATGGATTCGAACTGGCGGCCCACCTGGGCCCATGAAAATCTGTCTGTTACGAGCGAGAGCGCGGCGGCGGCAAGCTGTTTTGCCTTTTCCGGGCAGTCCAGTAAGGCCAAACAGCGGGTCGCGAACAGCTCCGGCGTATCGGCTATTGAGATGTTGCCGCCATCTTCCACCGCCAGGCCTTCCGCGCCGATTGAGGTGGATACCACTGGAACTCCAGCGGCCATCGCCTCATAAATCTTCAGGCGGGTACCACCGCCAATTCTCAAAGGGACAATCGAAATTGCGGCATCCCAAAGATACGGGCGCACATCGGGCACCGTGCCGGTAACTTCGATCAGGGGATCTGCCGCCGTAAACGCCTTCAGCTCTTCGGCAGGGGAACGCCCAGCCAGTATGAGTTTCACGCCGGGTCGACGTTGACGGATCAACGGCAATACCTGTTGAGTGAACCATCGGGCGCCGTCAATATTCGGCATCCAATCCATAGCGCCTACGAAAACAATACTGCGCGACGCGTCATCTGGCACCCGCCGGGAAGCAGGGCGTGCGAAATACGCAATATCGACGCCGGTAGAAACCGGGGAGACGCGCGTGACACCAAACAGATCTTTCATCTGCGTGGCATCGTTTTCCGAAACAGCTACAATGTGGGCCGCCGAGCGGCAAGCGTCGCGCTCACACCGGAACATACGATTTGCCTGCAGGCGGAAATAGGCGCGGCGCACCGGGGAAGAGGCGTGTTCGGCGTGTCTGCGCCAGATCACCGTTTCCACATTGTGTTGAAAGAGAACCGCGCGCGAAAGATCAGGGATGTTGGGAGCGACAGATAGAAAATCGCAAACCACGCTATCGAACCGATGTGCGCGAACCAAAGACGCCACCTGTTCGCGCATTTCACGCGAAGCGTAGCGGCCCACCGCGAGCGGCAACCGCGAAACGGAATTCAGAGCCAACTGAACGAAAAAGCGCGGTGAACCGCGGGGCGGAATGGGCCGGTTTACCGGATAGGCTTTATAGCTGTATTCCGAAGCTCGCGCGAGGCCCTCAGGCTGTGCGGGGTCGTTGTACGCAACGTAGTGCACTTCATTGTTCGCATGGAGCTGGCGAAGCGTTTCCAGAGTGCGGATTTGGCCACCGCGATTCGTCGGATGGAGAAAATCCGTTTTCACCCACAATATTTTCATGAGCTTCAGGCTGCTACCGCTGGAAACATTCCTTCCGCCCAACGAGTGCGGCGGCCCTTTAAGAACATATCCCCCCAGAGTTGCAGGTTCAGCAGGTTCCAAATCCGATCCGTGGCGTCTTCGCGGCCGTTCCGGTGCCCCGCGAGCAGGGCTGTGAGGGCGTCCCGATCTATATATTCCGAAAGAAGAGTGTCTTTCTCCAGCAGAAATTCGTAAATGGAAGCGGCAGATGGCTCAAGGAGCCACTGCTTGAGGGGAGTGGGAAATCCCATCTTCTTGCGGTGAATGATACTGGCCGGCAAAAGATCTGCAATCGCTTCCTTGAGTATGTACTTGCCTACCTTGCCTCGAAGCTTCAACCCTGGCGGAATTTGGGAAGCGAACTCGACAAACGGATGATCGAGGAACGGCACGCGGCTTTCGATGGAGGCGGCCATACTCATCTGGTCCTGCTTCATCAGCAACTCAACCAGATAAGTCTGCTTATCGGCATAAAGCAGGCGTTCCAGGTATGGCAGATCCGGAACACTCTCGAAACTCCTGGTGAAGTTTGCGTATCCCGCGCTTGCATTGCTGCCGGGACCTAAAAGTTGTTCCACATCGCGGGCTGAAAACGCACCGTAAAAATTTTCAAGATAAAGCGATTGCAGTGTGCCCGCCCGGCCCAGAACAGTATGTTTCAGTTTGCGCCGCAGATCCGCACTCAATAAGGTTGAGGTGGCAATTTGTTCGCGGACCAAAGAGCGTAACCCCTCAGGCACCATGCCATAGGTGCGCATTTGTGCCTGGCTCGTCAGTTGATACCGGTAGCGTCCATATCCGGCGAACAGCTCATCGCTACCCTCACCAGTAAGCACTACTTTTACCTGTCCGGCGGCCAGTTTTGAGACGTGGTACAACGAAACGCTCGAAGGCCAGCTAATTGGCTCGTCTTCATGCCAGATCAGTTCGGGCAAAGAGTTGAAAAACTCATCCATCCCGATCACCACTTCGTGATGGTCCGTGCCAATCTGCGCGGCAACCTGCCGGGCGTAGCCCAATTCACTGAATTCCGCTTCACGGTAGCCGACAGCAAATGTCTTTACTGGGTTAGAAACCATCCGCTGCATCATGGCGGCGATGGCACTGGAATCAACGCCTCCACTGAGGAACATACCCAGAGGAACATCGCTCATCAGCCTGAGCCGGACGGATTCCTCAAGGCGGTTACGGCACTCGCGAATCCAATCCGCTTCGGAACGCGAATCGGGAGTCTGCTTGGTGGGAAGCTGCCAGTATTGGCGAATTTCCGGGTGAAAGCTGCCCGCGCTGATGGAAAGCG
>JAYTGM010000348.1:0-1502 GCA_043733425.1 Terriglobia bacterium | reverse complement strand
CTCGCCGGGTGCCGTTTTCTATTGATAGCGGACTGTAATATCGATCATTTGATTTGAGGGTTGCACAATCACGCGCACCACGCGGTTCACATATTCCTTCGCCGCCGCCGTCTCAATCGTCAACACGGCCTTTTCGCCCTTCTTCAGAGCCTTCGGTTCCAGCCTCACGGTCAGCCCCTCGTACTGTTCCTGGTCGAATGACAGCGTCACCGTCCCGGCGAGCTGATTCATAAGCGTGATAGTCTCTTTTGCACCCGGCGTCTTGGTCAAGCTGACGGCCTTCTTATCGGCTCTTACCCCATTCAAGATCATCTCCAGATTGGGTGCGGACGCGAAAGCCTGCGCTGGATCGGTGCCATCCGCCGCCGCGGCCTTCCCGTTTTCTTTACCGAACGGGGTCATCCGGTTCGGATCGCGATACACATACCAAACCCACTTACCCCGCTCCAGCTTCCAGTAACTCGGGAAGGGTACGTCCATCAGTTGCGGTCCGGCCACGCCAAGAAAGGTCATCATCATCTTGCCCACCACGGTGACTTTTGCCTTTGTATACTTCTCCGAGTATGAAATGTCGCTCAGTGAGAAACTCAGTATCGCGGGCTTCTGTGAAGCGTAATAGCCATCTTTAGAATCCGCGGCGACCAGTGCTTCCGCTTTGCGGTACTTGCCCTCTACGTGGTCCTGATAAAATTCTTTCGCGCGGGCTTGCAGGGCATCGCTCACGTTTGGGGGAGCTCTGTCGAACTTGCCGGCTGCAGTCTGCCCGGAAGCGCTCGCACCCGCGACTGCCGCAAGCACTGTCGATACCGTTCGATTCCACATGTCTAATATTGGACGCGCGGCTTGCTCAAAACGTCACCGCCGGGTGATGAGCCGGATCACCGGCACCAGTGAGTTCCGGCTCTTCGTATCTGGCAGCGGCTGACGCGAGGCCAGTTCGCTATTCACGTTCAGCACAAAGTCCTGTACCTGCCGCTGCATCTCTTCCATCTTTTCCCGCATGTTCATGATGATTTCAACGCCCGCCAGATTCACGCCCAAATCCCGCGTCAAATGTAGAATCACTTCCAGGCGCTCCAGATCTTCTTCCGTATATAAACGCGTATTGCCATCGCTGCGTGAAGGTTTCAGCAGCCCTTCGCGCTCATAAAGACGCAACGTTTGCGGATGAATCTCATACTGTTCCGCAACCGACGAGATCATGTACGAAGCTTTCGATTTGCTCCGGATGCTCATAAGCTCTCCCACAAACCAGCACGCGGATCTTCCGGGTGCAGCTGCGCCAGCTCGCGCAGAATCTCTTTGGTCCGCTCGTCCTGAACCTTGGGCGGCTGCATGGAAACTTCGACAATCTGATCGCCGCGCAAATCCTTCCGGGCGTTAAACACACCCTTTTCCCGCAGGCGGAATTTCTGCCCGTTCTGCGTGCCTTGCGGAATTTTTAACAGCGCCCGGCCATCGATCGTGGGCACCTCAATTTTAGCCCCCAGCCCGGCTTCGGT
>JAYTGM010000347.1:0-11953 GCA_043733425.1 Terriglobia bacterium | reverse complement strand
TTGGCGCCGCGGGCGGTAAAAACTTCACCGGCACTATCGGCGAGGTGAGGGTTTATAACCGCGCGATCACGCCGGACGAAGCGGCAGCTCTCGCGGTTACAGAAAGCGTCGCAACACTGGCAACACAGGCTCATACTGCCGCGCAACGAACCAAACTGGCTTTAGCTTTTGAGGAAACTGCTGCTCCCGCTGAAGCGCAATCCGCTGGGAACGCCATCACAATGGCCGAGCGTGAGCGCGATCGGTTCTACCAGACGATCCCGACAGTGATGGTGATGGCCGACAGCAGGACGCCCCGCTCTACATTTATCTTGAAACGCGGGGCCTATGACGCGCCTGGCGAACCGGTGGAGCGTGCCACTCCCGCGTTTCTCCCGCCCTTTCATCCTGAATGGCCCCGCAACCGATTAGGCCTTGCTTACTGGCTCACCGCACCGGAGAATCCACTTACCGCGCGCGTGACGGTTAATCGCTTCTGGCAATCATTCTTCGGCATAGGCATTGTTAAGACCGCAGACGATTTTGGGTCGCAGGGGGAATGGCCTGTTCACCCTGAACTATTGGATTGGCTTGCAACCACGTTTGTTGAATCCGGCTGGGATGTCAAAGCGCTGCAGAAAACCCTGGTCATGAGCGCTTCTTACCGACAGTCATCCCAAGTTACCCCAGAACTTCTGGCGCGCGATCCGGACAACAGACTGATTGCCCGCGGTCCTCGATTCCGTCTTGGCCCTGAGGTCATCCGTGATCAGGCACTCGCTGTTTCCGGCCTGCTGGTTGAAAAACTCGGCGGGCCTTCGGTCAAACCCTATCAACCCGCCGGACTCTGGCAGGAACTTGCCGGGGGCAAAGGGTATGTTGAAGATTGGGGCCCCTCGCTCTACCGCCGCTCGCTTTACACGTACTGGAAGCGCACAGTTGCGCCGCCATTTATGGTCAACTTTGATTCGCCCAATCGCGAACAATGCACGGTGGCCGAAAACCGCACGAACTCACCGCTACAAGCATTGAATCTTATGAACGACGTCACTATTCTTGAAGCGTCGCGAAAATTGGCGGAACGCATGATGCGCAAGGGTGGCGACACTCCAGAGTCACGACTGGCGTGGGGTTATCGCGCCGTTCTCTCCCGATCACTCGACAGTTCCCGCCAGGAAGTGCTTCTACGTGCGTACCGGAATTTTTCCGAGCGCTACAGAAGAGACGACAGTTCCGCTCGCTCCTTCCTTATGCAAGGTAGCTCGCCTCAAGCCTCAGACCTTGATCCTGTAGAACTGGCTGCTTATACGGCGGTCTCCAGTCTGCTTCTTAACCTTGATGACACCATATCCAAGCAATGAGTGAACCTTACAACCGTCGCCAGTTTTTCTCACGAAACATCGCCGGCATGGGCTTGGCGGCATTGTCTCAACTGGTGCCCAGGGACGCCTCCGGTGCTACTCCAGGCCTGGCCAACCTCCCCCATTTTGCTCCCACAGCGAAACGAGTGATTTACCTGTTTCAATCTGGCGGCCCTTCGCATCTTGAGCTCTTCGACTACAAACCGCATCTTGCCAAAGTGGCTGGAACCGACCTTCCTGAATCCGTTCGCAACGGTCAGCGGCTTACCGGCATGTCCGCTTCGCAATCTTCTTTCCCTTTGGTGCCCTCGCAGTTCGAATTCGCTCAGCGGGGTCAATCCGGGGCATGGGTTAGCAATCTGCTTCCGCACACGGCCAAGATTGCCGACCAGCTTACCTTTCTGAAAACGGTAAACACCGAAGAGATCAATCACGATCCGGCGGTCACAATGGCGCAAACGGGTTTTCGCCTCGGTGGCCGCCCCAGCTTTGGTTCATGGGTCTCTTACGGTCTGGGGTCCGAAACGGAGAACTTGCCCGCTTTTTGTGTCATGATCTCGAACTCCGGCGGGGGGCAGCCGCTCTACGACCGCTTGTGGGGTAACGGCTTTCTCCCTAGCCGTTACCAGGGGGTAAAGTTTCGTTCTTCCGGCGATCCTGTGCTGTTTCTGTCCAATCCCAAAGGATTCTCGTCCGACGACCGCCGGCGTTATCTGGACAGCCTGAGCGAACTGAACGCCATTACCAGCGAGGAATTTCACGATCCTGAAACCGCTGCCCGCGTTGCACAGTATGAGATGGCCTTCCGTATGCAATCCAGCGTGCCCGAGCTAACGGATACGTCGAAAGAGCCCCCGAGCACATACCAGCTTTACGGAGAAGACGCGCGCACGCCCGGTACTTTTGCCGCGAACTGCTTGTTGGCAAGACGATTGGCTGAGCGTGGGACAAGGTTCATTCAGCTTTACCATCGCGATTGGGACCACCATGGCAAGCTGCCGCAGGATTTACCGAAACGGTGCAAGGATGTGGATCAAGCTAGCGCCGCTCTGGTGACAGATTTGGCCTCGCGCGGCATGCTGAAAGATACGCTGGTAATTTGGGGCGGCGAATTTGGGCGCACGCCATATTGCCAGGGCCGCTTGACCGCCACGGAATACGGGCGCGATCATCACGGCCGCTGTTTCACTATGTGGATGGCTGGCGGCGGCATCAAGCCGGGTCTTACTTACGGAGAAACCGACGAGTTTGGCTACAACGTGGTTCGTGACGCGGTACACGTTCATGATTTGCAGGCCACGGTTCTGCATTGCCTTGGTATTGACCACCAACGCTTGACGTACAAGTTCCAAGGCCGGGATTACCGGCTTACCGATGTGGCAGGTCAGGTTGTTCGAGCGATTGTCTGACTTATTCTTGGCCTTCGTTCGCTGAACGCTGCCTGACCTGATACTATGTCGGCGGTGTCCTTTCTCCGATGGTCTTTCTGCGTGGTTGTTATCGGACTGTTTCCCGCCCTGGCGCAGGTCCGCGTTCTGATTGTAGATGGAGTGAACAACCATGATTGGGCCGCCGGGAGCGCCGCGATCAAAGCGATTCTGGCAGAGTCCGGCGGCTTCCAAGTGGACGTGGAGACGGTGACGGCGCAGCAAATAGAACAATGGCGGCCGAACTTTTCCCGCTATCAGGTGGTGATCAACAACTTCAATGGCGGGCACACGGCTGAGGGTTTAGCTTGGCCTGCGCGTGTGGAAAATGAGCTAGAAGACTTTGTTCGTGGGGGCGGTGGGCTGGTATCTTTTCATGCCGCGAACAACGCGTTTTTACGCTGGGCCGCGTATAACGAAATGATAGGGCTGGGGTGGCGCGATCCAGATTTTGGGGATGGACTGGCCGTATCCAACGATGGGACGGTGATCCGGATTCCGAAAGGCCAGGGTTTGAAGCCGGGGCATCCAAAGCGGGGAGATTTCATTCTGCATGTGCGAGAGCGGCAACATCCGGTGACAAAGGGATTGCCGGAGGAGTGGGTGCAGCCGATGGAGCAACTCACCCATGGCCAGCATGGTCCGGCTGAAGGGCTCACCATCTTGACGTATGCGTATTCACCAGTATCCAAGCGTAATGAACCGATGGATTGGGTACGGAATTACGGGAAAGGCCGCGTGTATGTCACGATGCTGGGTCACACCTGGAATGGTGAGATGAATCCAAATCTCAACGTGCCGGAGTTTCGGAAGATGTTCGCTCAGGGTGTAGCGTGGGCCGCTACGGGAAATTAGGTCAGCTCAATGCCTGCCATGAATCGTAGACGCTTCTTGCGGACAGCAGCAATGGCCGCACCCTTTCTGAGCCCCGGTAACGCCGAATCGAAACGGGCTCCGAACGTGATTCTGATTCTTACTGACGATCAGGGCTGGTATGAAATCGGCGTGAACGGGAACCACAATATTCGAACACCCGTGATGGACCGTCTCGCGTCAGAAGGGGTTCGCTTCACGCACTTCTACGCATCGCCGGTCTGCTCGCCCACGCGGGCCTCGCTGATGACCGGGCGGCATTACCAGCGAACCGGGGCGGTGGATACCTACCTTGGCCGCGATGTGATGCACCCTGACGAAATAACGATTGGTCAAGTGTTTCAAAAATCCGGCTACCGCACCGGTTGTTTTGGAAAGTGGCATCTGGGGCGGTACATGAAATATCACCCGCAAAACCGAGGGTTTGACGACTATTTCGGATTCTGGCAGTACGGCTTTATCAATCGTTATGATGACTCGGATGAACTCTGGTCAGGCAAGCAGCCTGTGTTCGCGCCCGGCTACATCACCGACGTCTTAACTGACCAGGCGATCGAGTTTATCCATCAGAACCAAAACCGTCCTTTCTTTCTTTACCTTCCGTATAACTCGCCACATGTCCCGCACCTTGTTCCCGATCGGTTTATTGAGCCTTATCTGAAGCGCGGTGTTCCGTTGGCGGAAGCCCGCATTTACGGAATGATCGAATCCATTGACAGCAATATCGGGCGATTGCTGAAAACCGTAGATGACCAAGGATTGCGAGACGACACCATCGTTGTGTTTATGAGCGACAACGGAGGGGTGGGACATTTTGACAAGGTCGGGCTTCGTGGGCTCAAGGGCTCTTGTTACGAAGGTGGAGTTCGGGTTCCCTTCTTTGCCCGCTGGCCTGGGCACTTCCCGGCTGGCGCCGTAACGGATGCCATGGCGCAGCATATCGACATTCTTCCCACTCTCTGCGAGTTAACTGGTGCGCCGCTTCCAGACAGGCAACTGGATGGCAAAAGTTTAGCCCCTCTGTTGAAGTCCGGAGGAGGCGTGAGCCCTCATGACTACCTGTTTCATCAGTGGAACCGTGGCCATCCGGTACTGACATCCTTCGCGGGTGACCCGGAACTACAGGCGAACTGGGCGGTCCGCAACGCTCAAGGTCAGAAGCTTTTGATGACCGGCGAGTTGTATGACCTTGCCACGGACCCTGGCGAGAGCCGCAATATCGCGGCACAGAACCCGGACGTTGTCCACGAATTGCAGGCTCATGTGAATCGATGGTTCGCTGACGTGACGCGCGGCCAGAGTTATGCGCGTGTGCCGATTCAGGTAGGCAGAGAAGACGAGAACCCGGTTGAGATCGATCTCACGTGGGGCGTGCCGTCCGGCCAACAAGTTCGGCCACTGTACCGCAGCTATAATCACGACATCATCGATCGGTGGAGTGTAGCGGGCGATTCCGTGACATGGGATCTTGAGGTTACGAAATCGGGCCAATATGAGGTCCGTTTCAGTTACGGGTGCCGCGCAACCGATGGGGGACTGTTGAAGATTGAAGCGGGAGGCTCAACCCTTGTCTACCGCGTGATCGCGACTGCGGGAAGAGAGATTTTCCGGCCGCTCATAATTGGGACTTTGAATCTACACCGAGGGAAGGTGAATCTCGTTCTAACGGCCCAATCTGTGAAGGGCCAGGAAATCATGGCCCTCCACAAGATTTGGTTGAGAAGGATAGAGCCAGCTTCTAGAACTGGTACCTGAGAGCAAACTGCATTTGCCGGGCGGCGGTGGCACTGGTAATCCGCCCGAAGTTGTTGCCGTCGAACGTAGTGTTCGGGTTTCCCAGGCTCACGCTATTCGGAAGGTTATAAGCTTCCGCGCGGAACTGGAACGTCTGCCCTTCAACAATTCGAAAATCTTTCTGTAACGAAAGATCCCAGTTGTAGCGTCCAGGCGCGTTAATGACGAACGCTCCGGACGAGCCATACGTGTACCGTGCAGGTAGCGCGAATGCCGAAGTGTTGAACCACTGGTCCACTGTCCTAGGACCGTTATTCGGATTGATCCCTATCGCGTCAGGGCGTTGATACGTCCTACCCACGTTTGCGCGATCCTGATTAATTCTTGGGTTCAATGGAGCGCCGGTCTGTGCCCGTGTGATGCCTTCAGCGGACCAACCGCCCAATATTGTGTTTACTACTGGGTTCCAATTTGATCCAAACCGTTTGGATCTTCCGAACGGAAACTCATAAACGTACGCCAGCTGAAAAATATGGCGCAGGTCGATGCTCGCACGGGCCCACTCGTTCCTCAGATCGTAAGGATTTTGAACCGTAGCCTCGGCGAGTGAGGAGCTATTGGTCATCGCTCTAGCCCAGGTATAGTTTCCATTCAACTGCAGACCACGACTGAACCGCTTCACCAGGTTTGCCCGGAAGGAATTGTAGGTGGAAGTAAATTTGTTGTTACCCCCGTCCAGATCACCAAAGTTTGGCAGCAAGCGGCGTGGTTGAATATCACCAGGTCCAGGCGAAGTTGCGGAGTTGATGGGATCGTAACCCACCTGCCGCTTGTTTGTATTCCCGACATAAGCGATATCGACAGTCATGTCGTCCATCAACTGGCGCTGAATCGTGAAGTTCCACTGTTCGGAATAGGGCGTGCGGTTATTCGGGTTCTGCGGCCACCCGCCGATTGCCGCAGTGTTGCTGAACGAAGGACCGGCATCCGTCACATAAAGATCAGGCCGCAAGCCCTGGTTGGCAGAGAAGTTTTGCTGAATGGTATAGGGCCAGAACTTGCGCATATCCTGCAATTCCTGCACAAAGGTGGAATTATAAAACATTCCGAAAGCGGATCGAACGACAGTCTTGTTGTTTAACTGGTAGGCGAAACCTACCCTTGGCGCGAAGTCTAGGCCATTGTTCCTCATCAGCGCTTTACCGTAGCCTCCCGTGTGAGCTGGCTCGTTCGCGACTCCTGTCAATGGATCCACTTCGGGATTGATACCTGCCCAAAGCAGAGTTCCTGAATACTTGCCGGTGGCTTTGTCGCGGGTGACGACCAGATTGCCTAACCTGTTTGTTTCTTCCACAGGCGCGGGGATGAATTCGTAGCGCAAGCCGATATTCACCGTCAGCTTATTATTCACGCGCCAGTCATCCTGTATGTAAGCAGAGATGGGATTGATGTTCGCGTTAGTTGTCGTATTTCCCGTTCCGCGGCGGACCGCACTCGGGAACCCGAGCAACATGCTGGCGAAACTGTCTCCGGAGTTCGCGATCGACGCTAAGTTGGTGAGGCTCGGGTCGAAGTTTAGATTGCCGTCCATCGGGTTCGTGGTGTTCGTATAGAAATGCCGGCGGCTGTAGTTGACCCCGATTTTCAAAGAGTGATTTGAGAGCACCTTTGAATAGTTAGCCAGGTAGTTGTAGATCTGATCGCCTGTGATACCGCCGCCGCTGCCAACCGAAAATTCACCGTCGGCAGAGAACGAGGGGATTGGGTTGTAGAGCACTTCGGGGATAAACAAATTGATGCCAGAGCTCTTCAAAAATTCCTGGCGCTGCACTTTTGTATTGATGGTGGGGCCCGGAATTGTGGGGACGTTGCGGCCGAACTTCACTTCCAGCACTGACGTTGCGCTGAAGACATGATTCCAGGAGGCCATCATGTTGTCGACATCGAAGCGGCTGATGCCATACAGAAAAGGATTACCGCCCGGGTTAATCTGGCCCACGCGCTGGCGGCTCCAGCGGAACGATACCGTATTACTTTGGTTGAAATTATGATCGCCCCGAACATTGAACGCATCCCGGTCATTGGAAAATCCCTGAGTGTTGACAAAGTTATTCGTGGCACCCGGCCTATTTGGCAGGGGAATCATCGTGTTCAGCATGTAAGTGATGGACGGACTGATGCGGGCCTTTGGAATAATGTTTCCGGGAAATTGCTGACGGACCACATTCCCATCCGGACCGAGTTGGCTGGTGAGGGGATCGAAAATTGGCTTGCCCAAGCCACTAAAATCGCCGTCCCGCTGTGCCTGGATGGGGAAGCTGCTGATATTGGTTTGGCCGCGTCGCGCCCTGAATCCTTCCCAATTGAAGAACCAGAAGGTCTTGTCCCGCCCGTGGTACAGTTTCGGCACAATCACTGGCCCGCCGACAGCTACACCGAACTGGTTTTGCCGGAACGGTACTTTGCCGGTGCCCTGCTTGTTAGCAAAAAAGTCGTTCGCATCTAATTTATCGTTCCGAAAGTATTCATAGGCACTTCCGTGCAAGTTCCGGCTTCCGGATTTGATCACGACGTTTACATTGGATCCCGACGATCGCCCGAACTCCGCCGAGGTGTTATCCAGGACCCGAAACTCCTGGATAGCATCCATGGAAGGAGACATACCTGGAGAATTCATCATCATAAAATTGTTGTCTACACCGTCCAAAGTAAAATTGTTGTCCTGTCTGCGCTGGCCGTTCACGGAAATCAGTTGTGTTCCTGAGAAGGTGCCCTGCGATTGGCTGCCGCCCTGGTCGCTGGTTCCCGGCATGAGCAGAATAAGCCGCGTATAGTTGCGTCCGTTGACAGGCAACCTTGCGATTTCATTCCCTGTGACTGTGCCACCCACACTTGCCTCCTGGGTTTGCAGGACGCTGGCTGTCGCTTGGATTTCAACCCGTTCAGCGATACCGCCCACTTCCAGCTTGAAATCTACCTTCACGTTCGCTGCCGCGTCCACAATCACGTTCTGCTGAACTTCGGTCTTGAAACCGCTCGCGGATGCGGAGACCTGATAAGTGCCTGGTGGCAGCGGGAAGACCCGATAGGAACCAAGCTCATTAGCCTGGACTTCGCGGGCAATCCCTGTAGCTGAATTCTTGATGGTTACGGCCGCGCCCGCGATGCGGGACCCGGCTGGGTCAGTTACATCGCCAACGATAGTGGCATTTGTGGTCTGTCCATAAGCAATTGCGGTTAGCGTTAAAAAAGTTAGGAAACCAAAACTGCGGTTCGGCGTTATCAACATAGAATCCCCTCAACTGGAATGGCAGCATATCACAGACGGAACAGTCCGGCAAATCAATGTATCCCTTTTTCGCCTTACTTTAACGGTAAGGCGGTAAATTAGTCCAGCAGATGGTCAGCGAATCATGCTGAGAGATTCGTAGACTGCGCGAGCCTTTGCAATTCGGTCCAAAACCTCTCGTTTGTTTTCCTTCGTTGGGAAATGTGCATCCTCTTGCGCCCACCTCTGGAGATACCCAAGTTGATCCAGAAACAGCGCCGCTGACTCGGAAGAACTGGCAGGACGATTGGGCATTTGCAGGTATATCGGTGAACTGTGCGCAAAAACCGGCATCTTCCACCAGGTAGGACCGTATTCCAGCATTTTCGAACCGTGTGCTCTGGCAGCGATCCACCCGCCGCGGTCTACTTCGATGGTGTCTTCAATTCCGGCCTGGAAATTCGGTCCGGACGGATGGGTGGCCCGGATGACTTTTCCGTTATAAACAATCTCTAGCTGCTCATAGGGTTCCAGCGATATCGCCCGCGCTTTGACAGCCAGCTTTACCTTGCCCGGCGGAAGCCGCACTGTTTCGCCCGCTCCTGCCCCGTTAACGGTGAGTTCCAGCAACGGATAATTCGTGGCGAAAGTGTGGCCTTTACGGATTCCCTCAATCCAGGAGTCGTAAGTAAGGGGGCCGTCAGTTCGCACATAAGTCCTCGCACTGCCCATTGGGGGATTGAGAGCCATTTTGTCAGAACCTGCGGACAGTGCCAGCTTGAAGCCGCAATTCAGATAGTGATAATAAACCTCGACCGGTGGGAGCGAATAAACCTTAGGCCCGTGCATCTTGTACACGTCTACCAGAACGGGGTGGTGTTCAAAAGGGTTGCCGGTGGTGAGCAGGTCGATCGAATCGATTTGTCCTAGCGCGATATCAAGAGGTGCTTCGAGGGAGGGATACGGCCAGTGGGCCCACGTGACCAGCCCACCCTGTTCGTGAGCGTCGGCTGCAGCGTCCATCATCATCGGCCAGTCGTAACCGCCTTCGCCCCCTTCCCGCAACCCACCCACAGAGACAGGCCACACGATCGATCTTAAGTTCTGAAAAATCAAATGGGCCAGCAGTCCATGACGAAACTCTTCTCCCACTTGAACGAAGTAGGTTTGGTCTGATACTGTCGCCAGCTTTCCGGTAAAATGCTCTACGTTTTCAAAAAAGCCGTCCCCGGCCCTTCCCGCCTTATAGCCGCTCTTTAAAAGCAGCAGGCTGCACACGCGAAGCCCTTCGCATTCCATTTGATAACGGACCCCGCTAGGGTCTGGAAAATGCATATGTGTGTCACCGGGGTACCAGCCACGCCCTTCTAAGTCAATAAATCGTTTCAGCGGAATCGTGACGGTGATTCGCTCCGCGCTGGACACAGCCAGCGGCATATCGACCGTCTGGTATTCGAAGCCCTTGTTCGCGTGCAGGTTGTAACGGCCAACCGGAACATCAATTTTAGCGCCGTCGTACACCAGCGCGTGCATCTGCCTCGGTGTTGTAATGTCGTCACCCAGGATCAAGTCATTCGAGTTGCGACGGGAAAGGTCCGGTTTCGGCAGGTGGCCAAGAGGTGCATAGTATTCACCGGCGGCGTTGGTCACCCTTAGCCTTAGACCCGTCGCTTCATTCTTTTCGTTCCGAATTCGAAGAGTGACCCGCGCAAAGCCCGGCATCGGTTGCCGAGTGGCGTAATCGGAAAAAGCCAGCAAGGCGCAGAATAGGATCAGGATAAGCGTTCGCTTGGGGAGAACCATGATGGCGAATTAGTATCACAAAACCCGGACTCTCATCAATGTTCGATGCGGCCGACCCGCGCTGCCTGGCCTTTAGAAGGTCTCATTGACGTGCTGGCGATGTTCTACTAAAATTGCCTTTGCTTTACTCGAGATTCCTAATCGGAGCTGTCGCAGCCGCGGCAGCCATGTTTTGTTTTGCTCAAGGCATAGCAACTCACAATAGCCCCCCGGCTCCTCGTGTTGTAGCTTCAGGCCGCCCGTGGCCGGTCAAATTTGTAGATATCGCGCGACAGGCCGGATTAGACATGCGGTTCACGTCAGGGAACGAGCAAGTAAAGAAGTACATTATCGAGGCGAACGGAACCGGCGTTGCTTTTCTGGATTACGACCGCGATGGGCGACAGGATATCTTCCTGGTGAACGGCTCAAGCTTAGAAGCCGTCTCTCAGAAAACGGCTCCTACCAACCATCTTTATCACAACGACGGCAATGGACACTTCCACGATGTAACTCTGGAAGCGGGAGTGGCACGATCCGGCTGGGGCAACGGAATTTGCGTAGGCGATGTCAACAATGACGGATTCGATGACTTTTACGTAACTTATTGGGGCACCAATGCTTTTTATCAAAATGATGGCCATGGCAAATTTGTCGATCTTGCAACTAAAAGCGGGATTGCTGGAACAGGAAAAGAGTGGAGCTCCGGTTGTACTTTTTTGGATTACGACCGTGACGGTCACCTGGACCTGTTGGTGACCAGCTACCAGCAATTTGATCTGGCCACAACGCCGCTACCCGGGAAGACTTCCAATTGCGAGTGGAAGGGCATGCCCGTATTCTGCGGACCACGCGGCTTGCCATCCGGAAAAATCACGCTTTATCACAATCGGGGCGACGATACTTTTGAAGACGTTTCGGTCAAGGCGGGCGTGAGGGCGATGGAGGGCTTTTATGCTTTCACCGCAGTTGCCGCCGACTTCAACGGTGATGGCTGGACCGACGTTTACATCGCCTGCGATTCTACTCCCAGTATCTTTCTTCGCAATAACCGCAACGGAACTTTCTCTGAGATCGGAACGGAAGCGGGTGTGGCCTTCAATGAGAACGGTTTCGAGCAGGGCGGGATGGGTATTGCACCCGGCGACTACGATAACGACGGCCAGCTGGACATATTTAAGACGAATTTCGCCGGAGACCATCCAAACGTTTACCGCAACATAGGCGGAGGAGTTTTTGAAGACCTTGTACTCAAAGCACGGCTTGCCGTGAATCCCCAGTACGTAGGGTGGGGCATCGGCTTAGTGGACCTGGACAACGATGGATGGAAGGATGTGTTTCAGGTAAATGGACATGTTTATCCTGAACTGGAGAGGCAGAGTGGCACCGAACGGTACAAAAATCCCCGCCTGGTCTACCGTAACCTTTCCGGCGGGATTTTTGAGGATATGAGCGCAGTCTCAGGCCCCGGCGTTCTAGAAAAACACTCCAGCCGCGGAGCTGCTTTTGGCGATTTCGATAACGACGGT
>JAYTGM010000346.1:0-4629 GCA_043733425.1 Terriglobia bacterium | reverse complement strand
ATCGCAGCAGCGGTGCGGCAGCAAACCTCTCTGTGAGCAATGTCAGTTCGGCCCCTGCAATCTGATGGGAGACAGCGGAAGGCCTCCATTAAAGCTACTTCTCGCGCGCTGAACTGCATCTCCATCGGCTTACTACTGCATTTTGGTCTTAATCACGTCCACCAGTTCTTTCACCGCGTCCGCGCTCTTTTTGAGCAGCGCATTTTCCTCAGAACTAAGCTTAAGTTCGTAAATCTTCTCAATTCCGCCGGCCCCCAGTTTCACCGGCACGCCCACGAACAATCCCTTGATGTCGTATTCGCCATCCAGATAGGCGGCACACGGGAGCACCTTCTTCTTGTCTTTCAGAATGGATTCGGCCATCTCCACCGCGGCCGCGGAAGGAGCATAGAACGCGCTGCCTGTCTTCAGGAAGTTGCCGATTTCCGCCCCGCCGTTCTTTGTGCGCGTCACCAGCGCCTGCAATTTCTCTTCGCTCAGCAGATCTGTAAGCGGGATACCCGCAACGTTGCTCAAGCGGACCAGCGGAACCATAGTATCGCCATGCCCGCCCATCACCACTGCCGTCACATTCTCAACCGAGACCTGAAGCTCCTGCGCGATGAACGTGCGGAATCTTGCCGTATCCAGCACACCGGCCATGCCCACCACCCGATTCCTTGAAAACTTCGAAACCATGTACGCCACCTGCGCCATGGCATCCAGCGGATTGGTCACCACGATAATGATCGCCTCGGGCGAGACCGCCGCCGCCTGCTCTGTCGCGGACTTCACCACTTCGTAGTTCGCCAGCAATAAATCGTCGCGACTCATGCCCGGCTTCCTGGGGAAACCGGCGGTGATGATGATAATGTCGCTATCCGCGGTGGGCTTGTAATCGTTCGCGCCCGTGACGTTGATATCGTAGCCCTGCACGGGCCCGGATTGCAGAATGTCGAGCCCTTTCCCTTGCGGGACGCCTTCCACAACGTCAACCAGAACCACGTCCGCGAGTTCTTTATCCGCAATGCGCAGGGCGCAGGTGGCTCCGACGTTTCCGCCACCGATAACCGTAATCTTCTTGCGTGCCATTTATTGTTTCTGTCCTCTCAGAGTTAAGCCTAAATCGCGAAGCAGCCGGTCCGCTACCGGTGCCGGAGCTTCGCACATCAAATCGGTGCCCTTCGCCGTTTTGGGGAAAGGGATGACGTCGCGTATCGAGGTTTCGGCGCACAGGATCATTACTATGCGATCCAATCCAAGCGCAATTCCCCCGTGCGGCGGCGCTCCATACTCCAGCGCTTCCAGCAGAAACCCGAACCGCTTTTTCGCTTCCTCTTCCGTGAACCCCAACGCGGCGAAAACTTTCTGCTGGATCTCGCGTTGATGAATTCTTATGGAACCGCTGCCCAGTTCGACGCCGTTCAGCACCAGATCGTAGCTCTTGGCGCGGCACCGGGCGGGGTTGCTCTCCAATTTATCCAGATCCTCATCCAGCACGCTGGTGAAGGGATGGTGCGCGGCAACCCAACGCGATTCCTCGTCGTTCCACTCGAACATGGGGAACTCGGTCAGCCATAAAAATTCAAAGCGCGCGGGATCAAGCAGCTTATGGCGGTCGTTATATTTATGAGCCAGCATCAGGCGAAGCTGGCCGCACGCTTGATACACGGTCTCTTCCGGGCGATGGCCCTTCGGTTCGCCGTTCCAGGAAGCGAGAATCAGAAGGTCGTCTTCTTGAAAGCCGACGCGTTCGCGAATGCGCGGCATGATTTCGGGAAAATCACGTTCCAGGCGCTTCGGATCGTCAAACACGCGCAGGCCGCGCTCCTGGCCGTATGCTTTCAGGTCATCGCGCTCTTTGCGGCTGATCTGGCCCACTGCCGGGATGTGAATCGCAAGCGTGGGCAACCCGGCTGCGCTCAGATCGGGAATCAGATCCTCCACCGCATGCATCGGCGGCAGGCGCGCGTCCGGCTTATCGGAGCCGTACTGGCGCATGGCCTCGGCATAAGTAAGCCGCTTGAAAGGAGTCGAGACCGGGAAACCCGCCACTTCACAGACGCGCTTCATCAGCGGTTCCACCATGGCAAAGATGGTTTCCTCTTGCGGGAATGACATCTCGATATCGATCTGCGTGAACTCCGGCTGGCGATCCGCGCGCAGGTCCTCATCGCGGAAGCAGCGCACAATCTGGAAGTACTTATCGAACCCGCTCACCATCAGCAACTGCTTGAAGATTTGCGGAGATTGCGGCAGTGCGTAGAAGCTTCCTGGTTGAACGCGCGAAGGCACCAGATAATCGCGCGCGCCTTCCGGCGTTGAGCGCGTCATGAAGGGCGTTTCGATTTCAAGGAAGCCCTGGTCAGTCATCACCTGGCGCACAGCGAAAGCAATTTGCGAGCGCAGGATAATATTGCGCTGCATGCGCGGACGCCTCAAGTCCACGTAGCGATATTTCAGCCGCGCCTCTTCGCTGACGTTCACTTCGTCTTCCATGGGGAAGGGCGGAACTTTGGAATCGTTCAGGATCCAGATGCGTTCGGCAACCACTTCCACTTCGCCCGTGGGCAGCGCGGGGTTGATGGTGTCCTGTGAGCGCAACTCCACGCGGCCTTCAATAGCCACCACATACTCCGGGCGTAACGCTTCGGCTTTCGCGTGCGTTTCCGACCCCAGACGAAACACCGCTTGCGTAACGCCTTCCCGGTCGCGCAGATGAATGAAGATCACGCCGCCCAAATCGCGCCGGCGATGCACCCAGCCCATCACGATAACGGTGTTCCCTGCGTCCTGTGCGCGAATGGCCCCGCAAGTGTGTGTGCGCTTGAGATCGCCCAGAAGATCGAGCTTCAATTCCGGTTCCCTAGTGTTGCTGTCAATTGTTCTTTCGACACTTCCGTTTGTTCACCAGTTGCCATGTTTTTCAAAGCGTATTTCCCGCCGCTCAATTCATTTTCGCCCAGGATGACGACAAAGCGGGCATTGAGCTTGTTAGCGAGTTCCATGCCGCGTTTCACTTTACCGGAATCCATCACTTCCACAGATATCCCGGTGCGCCGCAGGTCGCGCGCGATCAAGCCGAGGTGGTGCAGCGCGGCCTCGCCCATGGGAATCGCGAACAGGTCAAGCAAGAGCTGCTCCTGTTCCGGCTGTGCTTCTTCAATCGTCATCACCAGTCTGTCTTCACCGATCGAAAAACCAATGCCCGGCGCAGGTACTTTGCTGCCGAGGTCTTCCGCCAGGCCATCGTAGCGGCCGCCGCCCAGCACCGAATTTTGCGCGCCCAGGTTCCCATGCACCACCTCGAAAGTGGTGCGCATGTAGTAATCGAGCCCCCGCACCATGCGCGGGTTAACGCGATAGCCGATGCCGCGTTCGTCAAGCATCTGTCGCACGCTCGCGAAGTGTGTGCGGCAGGGGTCACAGAGTGAATTCTGAATGCTGGGCAGCTTTTCAATAATCGGCTGATCTTGCGGAACCTTGCAATCCAGTACGCGCAACGGATTCGTGACAGTGCGTCGCTGGCAATCCGCGCACATAGTGTGAGCCACGTCCTGCAATTCCTGCCGGAGCTTTTCAATGAACTGCGGACGGCAGTTTTCATCGCCCACGGAATTGATCAACAGTTCGTAGCCTGTGGAATTCAAGCGGTCGAAGATTTCAGTGACCATCTCAATCACCTCGGCGTCAATGAAAGGCGAACTGCTGCCGATGGCTTCCGCGCCGATCTGGAAAAACTGGCGATAGCGGCCTTTTTGCGGACGCTCGCGGCGAAACATCGGGCCCATGTAATACAGCTTCTGTACACCGGGACGCTGGTCCAGGCGGTGTTCAATATAGGCGCGAATGACGGACGCGGTATTCTCAGGTCGAAGCGTCAGGCTGGAATCGTCACGGTCTTCGAAGGTGTACATCTCCTTCGTGACAATGTCGGTTTCCGCTCCCACTCCGCGCGCAAACAGCTGCGTCTCTTCAAGGATCGGCGTGCGGATTTCGTGATAGTTGTAAGCCGCAAAGACCTCGCGCGCCAGCCGCTCGACACGGTTCCACACCGCGGTCTGCGGAGGCAGAAGATCCCTCATTCCTTTTACGGCTCGAATCATTACTGGGGGGAAACGTTCAGGGTAACATGCAAGGCCGATCCTTCAGTATCCGGAGCTCTATTCCGGCTGCAGTTACCTATCGCAAACTCTATTTCCGCAGACTCCCCACGACGCCCATTGCGATATAAAAAAACACAACCGCAGAGATCCCTAATGAAACCGTGTTGGCGACTGATCTGCCCACACGCCCAGACTGTTTCCATCGTGCTGATAGCACACCAACAAACATAAACAGCGAGATGCTTAGAACAAGCGGCGCAATGCCGTATTTTATGAGATTGGCACTAAAGTAGTGACCTCTCTCCGCTGGAACGAATAACAACATTGCGCTGCCATAGCTCAGCAACCAGCAGCCGATCACGAATAGAACTATGCGAAGCGCGAGCTTCATCGGCAGACTTGCTTACCGTTCTCATCGAAACAGATCTTCGACGTAACCTTTTCGTGTTTCGGCAGAGTAAGCGTGATGAAGTCAAACGTATTCATCCCGACGCGTAGACTGCCGTAATCTCTGCCATTGTTGACTTTGAAGAGGAGTAACCGG
>JAYTGM010000345.1:0-1533 GCA_043733425.1 Terriglobia bacterium | reverse complement strand
TTTTGCCGATTGCCGCCCCGGAAGGCGTAGAGCGAATCTCACCGGTTGCTGCTTCGGCGGAGTATTTGCGGCATTTGCGCACGGCTTGGGACCAAGCGCATCCTGAAGCGCCGTTGGCTTCGCAAGAAGTGATTGTTACGGTGCCTGCATCGTTCGATGAAGTGGCCCGTGAACTGACGCTGCGTGCCGCTGCCGAAGCTGGCTTAGGTGAGCCGACCTTGCTCGAAGAGCCGCAGGCTGCATTTTACGCGTGGGTAGGAAGGCACGAAGACTGGCGCGAGCGCGTGGCTGTGGGCGACCGCATTCTGGTGGTCGATATCGGCGGCGGCACGACAGACTTCACCATGATCGCGGTTACTGAGCAAAACGGTGAGCTTCAGTTGGAACGAGTGGCCGTCGGCGAACACATTCTGCTGGGCGGCGACAATATCGATCTCGCGCTGGCGCGTACGGTGGCAGCGCGGCTGGGCCGTATCAGCGCCGCGCAATTGCAACAGCTCTGGGCAAATTGCCGCGTCGCCAAAGAGCAACTGCTGGACCCGGAATTTACCGGTGATGAAGTGCCGGTTACCATTCTGGGCCGCGGCACCGGCCTGGTGGGCGGCACGCTAAAAGCCGCACTTACGCGCGCCGATGTCAGCCAGGTGATGGAAGGGTTCTTTCCGTTAGTGGAGAGTACGGACATGCCTGCCCGGCAATCCCGCGCCGCAGTGCAGGAAATCGGGCTTCCGTATGCCACGGACGCAGCGGTAACAAGGCACCTCGCAAAATTTCTCTCGTTGAACGGTCTTGAGTTACCCACCCATGTGCTTTTCAATGGCGGAGTTTTGCACGCGCCCGCCGTGCGGGAACGCATCCTCGAAGCACTCCGCCACTGGGGAGCCAGCGCGCGTCCTTTGGAAGGTGAGGACCTGATGCAAGCGGTTGCCCGCGGCGCCGCTTACTATGGCTTGGCACGGCACGGGCGCGGCATACGCATCCGTGGCGGCATCCCGCGTTCTTATTACATCGGCATCCAGAGTTCAGTACCTGCCGTGCCGGGTTTCGCGCCACCGGTCCGTGCGTTTGCCGTGGCGCAATTCGGAATGGAAGAGGGTAGCGATATCCGCATTCCCGGCCGCGAGTTTTCGCTGGTAATCGGGGAGCCCGCGGAGTTTCAGATTTTTTCCTCCGCTGTCCGCAAGGACGATGCACCCGGCACCATGATCGATGACCTTACGGATGAGCTGGAAGAGCTGCCGTCCATGGAGGTTCACTTCCCCGCCTCCAGCGGCACGCACGAACGGGTGCGCGTCAGCTTCGAAACGGTGGTGACTGAGACCGGCCTGCTGCAGCTCTGGTGCGTCGCACCGGACGGACGCAGGTGGAAGCTGGAGTTCAATGTGCGGGAGCGAATCGCCGCATGAAGGTTGGCATTGACCTTGGCACTACAAACTCCGCGCTGGCTTACATCGATCCTGCTGACGCGGAAGACTCGCTGTTTCCGCCAGTTCAGATTTTCCAGATTCCGCAGTTGATTGCCGCCTCACGGGT
>JAYTGM010000344.1:0-4642 GCA_043733425.1 Terriglobia bacterium | reverse complement strand
CATCTCAGTAAACCTGGCCAGCACGTTGGGCTCACTTCCGTATACCATTTCCGTTCCTAGCACCTCTGGCACACAGTTCGTGGCATTCTCCCCCGCTTCCGGCACTGCCACAACAGCGGCCACTCCGCTTTCCATCAGCCTGATTCCGAGTGTCGTCTCTGGACTTGCTCCCGGCACGTACCAGAATCTGGTGCAGGTTTCCGGTGGAGGCGCGAACCAGTTCCTGCAGGTCAATTTGACGGTGAGTGCCTCTCCGCTTGTGAATGTGAATCCACAACAACTGGTATTGACTTACTCTCTGAATGGCCTGCAACCGCAAAACCAGACGCTTAGCTTGACCAGCACTAACGGGTCC
This sequence comes from Terriglobia bacterium, assembly GCA_043733425.1. Lineage (GTDB taxonomy): Bacteria > Acidobacteriota > Terriglobia > Bryobacterales > Bryobacteraceae > JALYXI01. Next base: position 4,287 of record JAYTGM010000344.1, on the reverse strand, counting down.
AATTTGCCTGTCTCCTTCACCAGCAATCAGCCGTTCCTGCTGGTTGGGCCGTCAAGCACCACAACACCCGGGTTGGTGAACGTCTCTGTCGTGACCAGCGGCCTTGCGGCTGGTACCTTCACCGGCCAGATCACGGTCATCAGCGGCACACAATCGCAGATTGTGCCCGTGACGCTAACCGTCACTTCCGGCATCACCTTAACCGCCACGCCCGCCGCATTGGCGTTTACGCAGAATGCGAGTGGCCCCGCACCCGCGGCCCAAACCGTCACCATCGCCACAACTGGCGGCGCGAACTTGGCTTATTCCGTCACCACCAGCACCGCGACGGGCGGCAGTTTCCTTGCCGTGAACGGAGCTACAAATGGTGTCCTGGCCGGAAACGGACCCGGTACATTCACGGTTTCCGTGAATGGTTCGCAACTGTCACCGGGCACGTATACCGGCACGGTTCTTATAACAGCGGTGGGAGCAACAAACCCGTCCGTCACCATCCCGGTTACGCTGACCGTAACCTCACAAGCTCTGGTGATTGCACCCACCACGCCGCTGATTTTCAATGCAACGGCGCAAGGTGCGGCACCGGCGAGCCAAGTGATTAACGTCACCTCTAATTCAATCGCGAACCTTACCTTCACGGCTACCGCGCAGACCGCCACAGGCGGTAACTTCCTGACGGTCACGCCTGCGTCCGCCACCACTCCCGCTGCCGTAACAGTATCGGCAAACCAGGCTGGGCTGTCCGCCGGCAACTACAGCGGTACTGTCACCCTCACCGTGGCGGGCAGTTCACCTGTCGTGATTCCTGTAACGCTGGTTGTGTCTGCCCAGGCAACTCCGGCACTTTCAAAAGTGCAGAACGCCGCCAGTGCCGTCAACGGGCCGGTTTCCCCAGGCGAGATTGTGTCGCTTTTCGGAGTCAATCTCGGCCCGGTGGTTCCTGTCCAGTTGGCGCTCACCCCGCAGGGGAATGTGTCATCGAATCTTGGTACCGTGCAAGTGCTGTTCGATGGCATCCCCGCCCCGCTTACCTATGTATCGTCCACGCAGATCAACGCCGTGGTCCCGTATGAGGTATTTGGCCGCGCCACAACCAACGTGGTGGTCAACTACAACGGGGTCACCGCTGCCGCACTGCAGCTCAACGTCGCTTCGGCTGCGCCAGGCTTGTTTACGGTTGCAGGAACTGGAGCTGGCCAAGCAGCTGCCTTGAACCAGAACAACTCGCTTAACGGATCTGCCAATGCGGCGGCAAAGGGCTCTGTGATTCAGCTCTACGCCACCGGTGAAGGCCAGACAAATCCAGGCGGAACAACCGGAACTGTTGGAAGCATCTTACCTAGGTTCCCGTTGGGTGCTGTCACTGCAACGGTCGGCGGAGTATCGGCAACTTTGAACTATGCCGGTTCCGTGAACGGCTTGGTGAGTGGCGTATTGCAGGTCAACGTCGTCATCCCGCAGGGGGCGCCTAGCGGCCCTTCCGTTCCTGTCGTGATCACTGTGGGCGGCGTTAGCAGCCAAGCCAACGCAACCATCGCCATTCAGTAATTCAACTTGCACGCAAGTACTTCGGGGCGGACAGGCAACTGTCCGCCCCTTTTTTATTTGAGGACTGCCATACTTTCTTCTGATGCCGATCCGGGCCAAGCGCATGATCCGCAAAATGCGCGGAGGTGCACAGGCGCACCTGCTCGAAACGGAAGATGGTGCTTTTTACGTCGTAAAGTTCCTGGGTAATCCCCAGCACCGGCGCATCCTGGTCAATGAATGGATTGCCGCCGTTGTGCTGCGCTATCTGCAGATTGCCTCGCCTGAGGTTGCGCTGATTGAGATCACGTCACAGTTTCTTGAAATGAACCCCGATGTATCGCTTCAGCTAGGACAGCGGAAGATTCCTGTAGAGCCCGGCTGGCATTTCGGGTCGCGTTACCCGGGCGACCCCGCCACCACCGCTGTCTACGATTTCGTTCCCGATGCTCTGCTGGCGCAAATCAACAACCTGCCGGATTTCGCCGGCTGCTTCGTTTTCGATAAGTGGATGGCGAACGCCGATGGACGCCAGTCTGTATTCCATCGCGCGGAATTGAAGACGCTCGCGCCTGGCGGCAACTCGCCCCGCCGCATGGGCTTTCGCGCGCTGATGATCGATCATGGCTTCGTGTTCAACGGGCCGCACTGGGATTTTCCGGAATCCGCGGTACAAGGCGTTTATCCGCGGAAAGCGGTTTACAATCATGTCACCTCACTCGACAGTTTCCAACCGTGGCTGGACCGCGTCACTCACTTCCCAACTCAAATCATCGATCAGGCGTTTCGGGAGATTCCGCCGCAGTGGACTTCCGGCGAAGAGACAGAACTGGAGCGCTTGCTGGAACGCCTGCTGCGCCGGTGCCGGCGGGTTCCAGATCTGATTCACGATGCGCGGAATTCGAAATCGAACCCGTTTGTGAATTGGCGGTAATGGCCCGCGCTAGCAGGTCCGCGGTCGCGGGTGCCATCAGGATTCCGTTACGGTAATGGCCATAGGCAAGGTACACCGGCGAATCGGTCAGGCGGCCCAACTGAGGCTCTCCCGATTCTGTTCCGGGCCGGAAGCCGATCCACGCATCGCACCGCAGGCGGCTTTCGAGGCCGGGCATCAGCTTGCGGGCGCGCGCTTCAATATCGGCGAACTGCACGGGATTAGGCTCACGCAGATAGCCGACTTGTTCAGTGGTGCTACCCGCAATGGTGATTCCGCTCGAGCGATCCAGAATGTACGTATGGCCCTGGCGCACAATCGGCCCTGGCGTTCCAGTTCCCGCGGCAAATGCGATCAGATGGCCGCGAATGGGAAAGGACCTCTCAAGCGCGATCGCGACACCATCCACGCGTATCTGAATTTCACTGCTCCAAGCACCGGCAGCCAGCACCGCAATTGCGGCATGCTCCGGGCGCGTCACCAAACCGGCTTGCGCCACAATCTGGTGCACTGGCTTCTCTTCGCGAAACGTCACGCCGCGCTTTTCGCATGCCGCCCGCAACGCCCGTAGAAGATCCCGGGGATCGACAGCCGCGTCATCTGGATAAAACAGCTTCTGGCCGCCTGCGTTTTCCGACCGAATACCCCACGCGGATTGCCTGGCAGCGCGAGCTTGAAGCAGACCCCATTCTTCTTCCGTGGCTGCAAGTTCCAGAGCGCCGCACCTGCGGTAATCGATGCGGATTCCAGATTCGTCTTCCAGTTCGCGCACGAATTCAGAATATTGGCCAAGGCTATGAATCGCCAGATCGCCCCACCAGGTGCGGTTCTCCATTTCACCGCCCGGGGCCAGCATGCCCGCGCCTGCCCAACTCGCTTCCGTCCCTACGCGGGCCGCATCCCAAACCGCTACAGCCCTTGCTTGCTGTGCCAGCCGCCAAGCTGTTGCCAGCCCAACCACGCCCCCGCCGATAATCACAGCGTCCACATCTTCACGGTACCGGATTTCCCAGACTGCAGAGAAGCGTCGTAGCATTAAGGGCATGTCTGCAAGCTGTCCGAACTGTGGCAGCCGCTACCTCAATCTGGCGCGCTTCCGTTCCGCTGGCGAACGGTTCGATGCTGTGTTGGGGACGCGTCCCTTACGTTGCGGCGATTGTCATACGCGCTTCATAGGCCGCATCTTTGTCTGGCAGGATTTGCTCTTCGCAAAGTGTCCAAAGTGCTATCGCATGGATCTGAATTTATGGCGCGAAGAACATTATCAGGCGCGTGGATGGATGGCGTTTCTGCTTCGTCTGGGAGGCAAGCGGATGCGGTGCGAATACTGCCGCCTGAATTTTGTAAGCCTCCGCAACCGTAAAGAACATTTCACCTTCAGCCGCTGGACCCGCCAGCAAGCCATGCGTGACTCCGATTCACATGAACACAGCCCCCGTCCTATACGCTCAGTTTCTTCAGGATATAAAGCAGAAAACCGGCCGGAACGCGGATGACTGGAAGGCGCTGCTGCAATCGCAGGGTTAACCCGCCACAGCGATTGCGTGGAGTGGTTGCGCAACCAGCATGGGCTGGAATACCGCCCCGCTTACCTGCTGGCTTCCCACGCGGATGAAACGCGCCCCACTTATGCCAACCCATCCGGCTTGGTTGATGCAATGTATCAAGGCAGCAACGCGGCGCTTCGGCCCGTGCACGATTCGCTCACGGAGTTGATCCTGATGCTGGGCACGGATATCAAAATCAGCGTCGCGAAAACCATGGTGACCTTTCGCCGCAAACACGTCTTTACGCAGATTAAACCGGCTACAAAGACCCGGATCGAT
>JAYTGM010000343.1:0-27957 GCA_043733425.1 Terriglobia bacterium | reverse complement strand
TTACAGTTTCAAGTCCGAAGCAGCCTGAGAATACCTGAGCGTAATATTCGCCCGTGAGTTTCTGAAGCGCATAGGGAGACTTCGGCTTCGGCGTCATGGATTCTACTTTCGGAAGCACTAATGTATCGCCATAAGCGGAAGAAGACGCCGCATAGACCAGGCGCCGCACCTTGGCTTCACTAGCGGCGCGCAACACGTTGAACGTACCGTTGATGTTGACATCGTGCGAGGGCACGGGGTCATTGATCGACCGTGGGACCGAGGGGATGGCCGCCTCATGAAACACGACGTCGGCATCGCGCATGAGGGGGGCGATGTCTTCATAGTTGCGGATATCGGTGCGGTGCAGTTCCACTGCAGGCCCCAGCACTTCTGTCAGATTCGATTCGTGACCGCTGAGAAGATTGTCGATTACGATAACCTTGGCCGCGCCTTCGCGCAGCAGGCCGCGGACCAAAGCGGATCCGATGAAGCCGGCGCCGCCGGTGACAACGTATTTACTCATTTTCTTTTAAGTATGCAAGGGAACGGCGCGCGATCTCCGAGGCTCCGGGGGAAAAATCGAAAGCTTCCAGCGACACCCAGCCCTGATAATTTGAGGCGGTCAATTTTTGCAGCAGCGAACGGAAGTCATAAGAGCCCATGCCCGGATAGCGGCCATCCATTTCCTGGACATGAACATGGCGGATGATCGGCAGGTAACGCTCGATCAGTTTGGCATGAGAGTCAGTCTCGCTTTCTGTGTTGTGTACGTCGAACATGGTCTGGACGGCGGGATGGCCGATTTCGGCAACAATAGCCGCGGCTTCGGACAACGTATTCACCACATCGGTTTGCGATTTGCCGAGAGCTTCCACCAGTAGCGTGACGCCCCTATCACCGGCTTGAGCCGCCACATCCCGGAAGCCGTCCACAAAGTGCCGCGTGGCTGCGGCGGCCGTGAGACCGCCGGTGGAGGAGCGCTGCTTAGGAGAACCGAAGACCAGCACTGTCTTTTCGCCCAGGTCAGCCGAAAGATCGATCAGTTCGCGAATGTATTGCCAGCTTCGGGCGCGCAAAGCAGGGTCGGGCGTAGTCAGGTGGTATCCGGCGCCGCTCACCATAAGCCAGTGTAGGCCCACGAACTGAAGCGTTTCCGCCTGCATGATGCGGCGGTACTCCGCGCGTTGCGCGGCGCTGATCTGAAGCGGCTCAAGCGCGAGTGTGAAAGGGGCCAGTTCGATGCCCTGATAGCCAGCCTGGCGCAGGGTTGTGCACTGTTCTGAAAAGGGAGTTTCGCCAAACGCTTCGTTACACATGGCGTGGCGGTAAGTAGGTGACATGGAATTTTTCAGTCTAATATACTCAAGCCCAGGGACACGCACAAAATGGTTTTATTAGCGGCGCTATTGCTGCGGGCGGATGATTTAGGGGCAAAAGTACCGCCGCACACACCCGGTTCGGAAAGTGATTTTTCAAGGGTTGTGATCGCGCTCTTTATTGTGGGGTTAGTCATTGCCGGAGGAATCGCCGTTCGGATGATCATGAGGGGCCTGGCGCATCGAATTCAGGAAAAGGAGAAATGAAATGAAAGGAAAACTGGTTGTAACCGGGCTTTTAATATTCGGTACTATTTACGGACAAACGCAGGCGCCCGTTGACGATACGGCCAAGCTTCGGAAGGATTTCGATCAGGCGAAAAAGACCCTGCTCGATTGGCCGAACGTGGGCCGTTATGAACATGAGAACGCAACGGTACCGGCCCTTGCGAAAGAGGAAAACCGCGTCGTTTTTATGGGCGATTCCATCACTGATGCGTGGAATAAAAAAGAGGGCCGCTTTTTTCCAGGGAAGCCGTACTATGACCGGGGAATCAGCGGGCAAACTACTCCTCAGATGCTGATTCGGTTCCGTCCTGACGTGATCGCACTGAGGCCTAAAGTTGTGGTGATTCTTGCGGGAACAAACGATCTGGCCGCAAATACAGGCCCGATGACGGTGCAGGCGACGGAAGACAATTTGCAATCGATGGCGGAACTGGCAAAAGCAAATGGCATTCAAGTGGTGCTTTCCAGCATCATGCCCGTTTGTGATTATATTCGCCCGCAGACCGCCCGCCGTCCGCCGGAGAAGATCATTGAGATTAACCGGTGGATGAAAGATTATGCGGCGAAAAATGGGTTCGTTTTTCTGGATTACTATTCCGCAATGCTAGATGACAAGGAGATGCTGAAGCAGGAACTTACCGGGGACGGCTTGCATCCGAACGATGCAGGATACGCGATTATGGCCCCGCTGGCGCAGAAGGCTATCGATCAGGCGCTGAAAGAAAAGTAAGCGGCGATGGGCAAAGCTACGATGTATGGTCCAGGATGACTTTCCAGCCTGTGGGTTCGCTTTCAAGGAGGAGCGAGAATATTCCTTTCGATTCTCCGCCTCCGGCTTGTGTGCGGTCCAGGTGAAACCGGCCGGTGACCATGGCGTATTTTTTGCCCAGCAGCTTCACTTCGATTTCGGTGAACTCGAGCTTACCCATCTTTTCCGCTGTTGCGTAGTTCTTGCGATAGTTCGCCAGCACGCCCGCGAAGCCCTTTGTCATCGTTTTGCCGATGAAGGTGGTATCGGGAGAGTTGTTGTAGCCCTGCATAAAGCCTTCGATATCGGCGCGGTTCCAGGCTGCTTGCTGATCGCTCAACACTCTCCGGATAGCGGCTGACGGTTCGGCGGCGAAGAGGGAAGAAGCAAGGAGGAATGCGGTAAGCAAGGGCTTCATGTTGGGTTATTGTCGCATCTGCTAGGATGAAGCTTGTCAGGTTCCGGGCTCCGTGCAATAGGCGGTCGCGAACCCCGCCAGGTCCGGAAGGAAGCAACGGTAGTGATTTAGCCTGTGTGCCGCGGATTACCCGGGGCTTGGCATATTCCCCTCTCCCCATGTATCAGGTAATCGCGCGGAAATACCGGCCTCAGACATTTGCGGACGTGGTGAATCAGGACCACGTCAAGACCACGCTTCGCAATGCGATTCTTCAGAACCGCATCGCGCACGGCTATATTTTTTCCGGGCAGCGCGGGACGGGTAAGACGACGCTTGCCCGCATTATGGCGCGCTGTCTGAACTGCATTCAGGGCCCAACCGAAACCCCGTGCGGTGTTTGCGCCAGTTGCCTGGAAATTCAGGGCGGCGGTGCCGTTGATGTAATCGAAATCGATGCCGCTTCGAACCGCGGTATCAATGAAATGCGTGAGTTGCGTGAGAATGTGCGCTACCGGCCCGCGCGTGACAGATACAAAATCTTCATCGTGGATGAAGCGCACCAGATCACGAATGAAGCTTTCAATGCGTTGTTGAAAACCATTGAAGAGCCGCCCGAGTGGGTGGTGTTTATCTTGTGCACTACCGAAGCGCACAAGATTCCCGCGACAATTGCATCGCGGTGCCAACATTTCAACTTTCGATCGGTCGATTTTGAAGATCTGATCGTGCGGATGCGCTGGATCTGCGGCGAAGAAGGCATTGCCGCGAACGATGAGGTGCTCTCTGTCATCGCGCAAGCCGGTGAAGGCAGCGTGCGCGATTCCTTGAGCGCGCTCGATCAGGCGATTGCGTGCTGCGGCAACACTTTGGATACGGCGGAAGTGCGAGCGCTGCTGGGCGCGTTTTCTTTAACCGCGATGGAACAGGTTACGGAGAGCTTGCAGGAGAAAGCAGGCGGGCGGATGTTGGCTCTGGTGGATGAGCTGGAACGGAACGGGCAGAATTTGCAGCATTTCAGCCGGGAACTGTCCCGTTTTTTGCGTAATCTGCTGGTGGCCAAAATCGCGGGAACTGCCGGTAGCGATGCGCGGCTGATTGCGGCATCTCCTTCCGAACGGGCTCAGATGCGCAAGATCGCCGGCGGGTTTTCAGAAGAAGACCTGACAAGGTATTTGCAGCTTTCGCTTGATTTGTTTCGTGAACTCCAGTTTTCCTTACAGCCGCGTTTTCATCTGGAGATCGGGCTGCTGAAGATGGTGCAAGCTGGGCGGTTGACTGGCATCGAAGAAGCCATCGCGGGCTTGGGAACAGCGCCAGAGCCCCGGCTTCCGGATTCACCGCCGCCTCGTGTTTCGGCTCCCGCGCCGGTTGCGGCTCCTTCCAAACCGTCTCCGTTTGAATTGGACCGGATAAAGAAAGCAGCCGCTACTCCGTCCGCACCCGCTGCTCCGCAGGCGGCTTCCCCGCCCCGCGCGGGTGCGGCGGACCTGGACTGGCGTCAGGTGATTCACGCCGCTCTTACTGAGACTGGCATGGCGTTCACGGCTGATGGCGTGGAGCATTCGGAATTTTCTTTTCAAGATGGCGAGCTGCGAATTCTGTCGCCGAAAGAGTTCAAGCTATCCATGCGGCAGGAAGATTTGCAAAAAGCGATTCAACACGCCGGGCTGGCGGTGCCGCGAATTAAGATTGCTTTCGGGGAAGTGAGTGCCGCGCCGGAAATTGCGAAGCCCAAGACGCCGGAAGATGAGGTAACGCGCGATGCGCTTGCGAATCCGGAAGTACAGCGCTTTCGAGAATTATTCGGTGGCGAAGTTCGCACGGTTCGGAATTTAAAGGAGTGATGGAATGAAAATGCCTGGAAATATGCAAAACATGATGAAGCAAGCGCAGCAAATGCAGGATCGCTTGCAGGCCGAGGTGGCGCTGATCCGCGTAGAAGCCTCAGCTGGGGGCGGCATGGTTACGGTGAAAATGGACGGGCATAAGAATGTGCTTTCCGTAAAGATCGATCCGGAAGCGGCTACCGATGTGGAGATGCTGCAGGACATGGTGGCAGCGGCGTGCAATGAAGCCGCCAAGAAAGTGGACGACGAGAGCAAGCAAAAGATGGGCGGCATGCTGGGCGGCATGGGCCTGCCCCCGGGTATGTTCTAAGCTGTGCCTGACTTTGCCGAACCGCTGGCGCGGTTGATTACGGAGTTCAAGCGGTTACCGGGGATCGGGCAGAAATCGGCTCAGCGGATTGCGTTCCATGTGCTACGCATTAGCCGGGACGACGCCGCGTTTCTGTCTCAGGCGATTCTGGACGTGAAGGACAAACTTGGCCTGTGCGAAATCTGCAATAACATCAGCGATGGCGTGCACTGCCAGTTTTGTATGGACCCCGATCGAGACCAGCGGACGATTTGCGTGGTGGAAGAGCCGCCGAATATTGTTGGCGTAGAGAGTACACGGCAGTTTAACGGGCTTTATCACGTGTTGCATGGCGCGCTCTCGCCCCTCAGGGGGATCGGCCCGGAACAATTGCGGATCAAGAGCCTGGTGCAGCGGATCGGGACCGGGGCGGTGGAAGAAGTGATTGTTGCCACGAATCCGAATGTGGAAGGCGAGGCGACGGCCGTTTATATTTCGAAGTTGCTGAAGCCGCTCGGGATCCGGGTGACGCGGATCGGCATGGGCGTCCCGGTGGGCAGTGATTTAGAATATGCGGACGAAGTGACCATGTGGAAAGCGCTTGAGGGCCGACGCGAGATCTGACTTATGGTTTGGGCTTTGGCAAGCTGAAGGCAGGCGTTACCAGGCATACCTGTTTGCCCGCATCCACCACACCGTAAACTTTCACTTCTGGCTGGGCCGCCGCTTGCCCCTGTAAATAAACCTTCCAGCCAACGCGCGCATCCACCACGTCTTTGTTAACAGCGGGCACGTCAGGCCGCGCAATGCCGGAATCGCCCACTCCTGAAATCACGCCATCGTGTGACACCGCAACCAGTAAACTCAAGGGCCGCGATTCGTGGTGGTCCCACGCCCAGCCTTCCATTTCCCAACCTGGGAAATGCGGATCGGCAATGCGGCGTTCTTTGTCGAAAGAGCCGAAACAGCGGTTTGGCGGCGCCAGCTTGAATTGTGAGGTAAGCACCTTGCCTAAAAGCTCATACCGCTTGTCTGCATAAAACGCGGTGTGATGATCTTTTAGGAACTGCCGTTCCAGAAACACCTGGTCAGGAGGCACAATTAGCTTGGCAATTTCCGCATCGTCTTTAACATCGGCAAAGAGCGGCAACGCGCCGGCAGGAATGCGGTTACCCAGCTCCTCTGCTCCTTCAAGCGTATAGGGGTAAGAAGGCAGCGCCGCGGTCACCACCATCAAAGCGAATGCCGATGCGAACATGGCAGAGCGCGTCCGGTGCCTGTACGCCGTATCGATGCCGTAAAGGGCAAGACACAGCCAAAACAGCAGGGAAGTGGTTTGGTACCGGCTGGAAGCAGCCTGTTCCAAAGGAAAGTTAATGCGGCCAAGCGCCGTAACAAAGCCCGTGCCCAGCAGAAACGCGCAGGTGGAGATCATGGCGAAAGCAAAAGGCTTCCCTCTGCGGCGGAACAACTCCCAAACGTAACAAACGGAAGCGGCAGCCATGCCACACACGGCGATCAATTCACCCACAACCTTATTCAGGCTCCCCCACAAGCTGCCGAAATAGATCACCAGATACCCAAGCAGAAGTACCGGTTTGTGGAGCGATTCGGCGGGATTGGCGTGTCCTTCGTGATTACTGTAGCCAATCATGTAGGCAGCAATCGAAATTGCCGCGACGGGAATCAGTATCGCGATCCATTGCCAGCGCAGACGGAAACGAATCGCCATGAGTATGAGCAGCGGCCAGATGAGAAGGCCGTTGGCAAGGCTCGCTTCCGAAATCATGGGTGAAATCAGGCTGAGCGCAAACCATTTTCCCGCGTGTTTGGAGTCCTCAAGCGTAAACATCATCGCGATGAAGGCGATGGCACCGAAAGCGGGCGCGGGAACGATTCCCACGCCCAGTGGATTCAGGAAGGTTTGATGTTGCGAGGTCCAAAACAGCGCGAATGCGGCTAGGCCGGAACCTACTGTAAACATCCAGCGGGGCCACAGCGCGCCACGCCACATGGCCCAGAGCAGGATGAACCATTCGAGGATCTGCACGGCGTAAATTTCAAGGTAAAGAGAAATGTTCTGGCCGCGAAACCAATACAGGTCCGCCATCATCAGCAACCTGGCTATCGGCTGGCGGTGCTCATTGTGCAGCGACCAAACCAGCGGCAGGCTGTAGGTGCCGTGATTGCTTCGTAACTCTTCTATGACCGCCCACTGATCTTCAAAAGGAACGGAAAGATAATAATGCACGCTCACGTAAAGAGCGGCGATTACCGCCATTGAGCCCAGAATCACGCCCCAGAGCGAAAGAATGACGCAATAACGCGCGATGCTCTGCTGGCGTTCCTGCTCAAGGTAGCGGGATGCGGATTGCACCTATCGATATTAGCCAAATGCGCTTGAAATTACCCGAATTCGGTTTGGGCAATGTGTAAGAATGCAGAAGCTTTGAAAACCGCGCTCTGATGGATTGGAAGCCAAAACATAACCCGTGGGCTATCGCGCTGACGGTGACGCTGGCAACGTTCATGGAAGTGCTGGATTCGTCGATTGCGAATGTTGCGCTGCCGCATATTGCCGGAAATCTGGCGGTTAGCCAGGATGAATCCACGTGGGTGCTGACTAGCTATCTGGTATCGAATGCCATCGTGCTGCCGATCAGTGCCTGGCTGGCATCCACATTTGGCCGCAAGCGTTTCTACATGACGTGTGTGGCGGTGTTTACAGCCAGCAGTTTTCTCTGCGGGTTTGCGCCAAGTCTGGGAGTTCTGGTGTTCTTCCGTATTTTGCAAGGCATTGGCGGGGGCGGCCTTGCGCCCAGCGAACAGGCAATATTGGCGGATACATTTCCCCCTTCCATGCGGGGAATCGCCTTCGCGGTGTATGGGATGGCGGTTGTGGTGGCGCCGGCAATCGGGCCCACTCTCGGCGGGTGGATCACCGATAACTATAGCTGGCGCTGGATTTTCTACATCAATATTCCGGTGGGCCTGTTGTCTCTCTTTTTGACATCGCGTTTAGTGGAAGATCCGCCTTACCTGGCGGTGGAACGCGCGAAACGCGGTGTCTTCCGGGTGGATTATATCGGGCTGGGGTTGATTGCGCTGGCAGTGGGTTGTTTGCAGTTGGCACTTGATAAGGGTCAGGAGGCAGACTGGTTCTCTTCTCCTTACATTACGGTGTCTCTGTTTGTTGCCGCGGTGGCGCTGGTCATCTGGATTTTCTGGGAGTGGCACCATCCGCAGCCCATCGTGGATATCAAGCTTTTCAAGAGCCGCAATTTCGCGACGGCCATGTTTTTCACTTTCATTTTGGGCATGGTTCTTTACGGGACTACAGTTGTGATTCCGCAGTTTCTGCAATCCCTGATGGGGTATTCGGCCATGAAAGCAGGGGAAGCAATGTCGGGCGGCGGCGTGGCCATGATGGTGATGATGCCGATTGCGGGCATTCTTGTTTCCCGGGTTGACGCGCGGTTTATGATTGCCGCCGGGTTTGCCATGACTGCGTTGGCGCTCCATTACATGGCAACGCATCTGAGCTTGCAGATGGATTTCGGGACAGCCGCCATGCTTCGGGTCTACCAGACGTTGGGCCTGGCGTTTATTTTCATTCCTTCCAATACGCTCGCTTACGTGGGAATTCCTCGTGAAAAGAACAACCAGGTATCGGGGATGAACGCGTTTCTCCGGAACATTGGAGGCAGCATTGGAATCTCCCTAATTACTACTTTTCTCATGCGGCTTTCCCAGCGGCACCAGACGTTTTTAGTTACCAACGCGCACCCGGGGAACGCGAACTTCGACGCCCTCACAGGAGGAATTGCCGCAAGCCTGATGGCCTCCGGCGTGAGTTCCGCAAGTGCGATGGCACAAGCGTACCGCCGGGTGTACCTGATGGTGCAAGCGCAGGCGGCAACTCTGGCTTATGTGGACATTATTACTTACCTGTCAATGTTGGTCGCGGCGCTGATTCCGTTGGTAGCTCTGATGAAGCGGGCACCCCGGTCCCGGAAGAGCAGCGAGACCGCAATGCATTAAAGGAGGCGTTTTTGAAACCTGTCCTCAGATTGGTGCGTCTTCCACCCAAGCGCTTCAGTTACAATGATGATGTTCCCACTACGAGGTGTACGCTCATGAAGTTCGTTCGTCCTGGAATTTCGCAGACTGCGGTTTCCGCTCTCCTTTCTACCCTTTTAGCTGTTCCCGCGCCGTCATTTGCGGCGAAGAAGCAGGCCCAACTCGGTCCCGACCAGGAAACCGTGGCGAAGCCGCTTACAGACAGAGAGAAGAAGAAGCGTGAGGCAAAGCTCCGGAAAGAGCTGGAAACTCCGTATAAAAAGTGGCTATCCGAGGATGTAACGTACATCATCACGGACGAGGAACGGCAGGCGTTCAAGCACTTCAATACAGACGAGGAGCGCGAGCAGTTTATCGAACAATTCTGGCTCAGGCGCGATCCGACGCCCGATACTCAGGAAAATGAATTTAAGGAAGAGCACTACCGCCGGATCGCTTATGCAAATGAACGGTTCGCTTCCGGAATTCCTGGCTGGAAGGCTGACCGCGGCCGCATCTACATCACTTACGGTCCAGCCGATGAGGTAGAATCGCACCCGTCCGGTGGAAGCTACGAACGGCCCTCGGAAGAAGGCGGTGGCAGCACTTCAACGTACCCGTTTGAGAAATGGCGTTATCGCTACATCGAAGGCATCGGGAGCGATATCAATATCGAATTTGTGGACACCACGATGACCGGTGAATACCGGATGACGATGGACCCTTCCGAAAAAGATGCACTGCTTTACGTGCCTGGCGCTGGTTTGACCCTCACAGAGCAATTGGGACTTTCTTCGAAGACTGACCGTTTCAACCGGACCGACGGTACTCATTTGGGTACCGCGTTCGGTGGCGAATCTTCGAAAATGAATGAATTCAACCGGCTGGAACAGTTTGCGAAGTTGCAGAAGCCTCCCGTTGTGAAGTTCAAAGATCTGGAAGCGGCAATCCGTACCCGTATCACATACAATGTGCTGCCGATGAAGGTCCGGATGGATTTCATCCGGGTAACGAATTCTTCTGTACTGACCAACGTTACACTGCAGTTCGACAACAAGGATCTACAGTTTCAGGCGAAGGACGGGGTTCAGAAAGCTGTGGTGAACGTGTTTGGTCGCATCACGACGATGTCGCGCAGACCCGTGAATACTTTTGAGCGCACTGTGACGGTTGATTCGCCCCCCCAGATGTTGAAAGAGTTTGCGGGCCGGCAATCCATTTTCCAGGAATCCATTCCGCTGGTGCCGGGAACGTACCGGCTGAACGTGGTGGCGAAAGATGTGGTCGCTGGCAACATGAACAACTATGAGATCGCCATCACCGTTCCACATTTCGATGATGAGAAGCTGGCCAGCAGCACTCTGATTCTGGCTGACCAACTGGAGAAGGTCCCCACCAAGAGCATTGGCGCGGGCCAATTCGTAATCGGGACCTCTAAAGTTCGGCCCCGTTTGGATGACACCTTTAAGCAGGACGAAAAGCTTGGCCTTTACTTGCAGGTGTACAATTTCTCCCCTGACGAAAAGACTAAGAAGCCCAACGCTTCCGTAGACTACGAAATTGTGAAGAAAGGTACTAATGAGAAAGTTTTGGAATTTTCTGAGGATGTGAATACAATGCCAGGCGCATCCGCCAATCAGGTAACCATTGAAAAAGTGCTATCTCTGAAACAAATACCGCCCGGCCAATATACGTTGCGGCTTAAGGTGACTGATAAAAATAATAATCAGACGCTGACTCCATCGACATCGTTTACGGTAACGTAGAATATGAGGGGGCCCGCATCCGGAATGGCGTTTTATCGCAAGTCACGGCTGCTTCCCTGTCTTTTAGTGTTCAGCGCGGTGAGTCCGGCGTTAGCAGTTTCACCCATCACTCTTTCCGGCGGGCTTGGTGGAACGGTCCGCGATTCCGCAGGTAAGCCTCAAATGGGTGCAGCAGTTGCGTTGTATGATTTTCGCGATCAACTTCTGGAACGGGCCCTGACGAACGAGAGCGGTGCTTTCTCTTTTGGCGGTCTGAACCCAAGTCTGTATTCCGTCCGCGTGACGTTGGCGAGCTTTTTACCCGCTCTCCGTGATGGCATCAAAGTACAAGCGGGTATGCGTCGATTTTTGGACGTAAACCTTTCTCATCTTTTCAGTTCTATCCAATTCGGAACACCAGACCCTGGAACAACCGCGCTCATGAGCGATGACTGGAAATGGACAGCGCGGACCTCCGGCAGCATGCGGCCGATCCTAAGAATCCTTCCTGTTTCGGGTACACTGACGCTGCCGAACAGATCCTCTGCTTTTAGTGAAAGCCGCGGGTTGGTTCGTGTTTCCGGAGGCGATACGGGAAGCAGCGATACCTACTCAAACGATGCCGACATCGGTACGGCGTTTGCGTTTTCAACGTCGCTCTATGGCGCCAATCAGCTTCAGTTCAGCGGCAATTTAGGCTATGTCTCGGCTGGCGGCCTCCCGTCCACCGCTTTTCGCGCCGCATTCAGCAGGCCCTTTTTAGGTGGAAATCCGGTACTTGCCGTGACCGTCCGGCAGGTGTCCGTTCCTGAGCGCGTCAACGGGATCGATGGTATTGTTCCGCATTTCAGGACGTCAGCAATTAGTTTGGGAGACAAAGCGAAGATTTCCGATTCGTTCGATTTAGAGTACGGGTTTGAACTGGATTCCATCTCCTACATCGACCGGATGCATTACTTCAGCCCGTACGCGAAGGTCACTTACCATCTGGACGACACGAAAGTTGATTTTACGTATACATCGGGCAATGCACGGCCTGACTTGGGAGCGGCACCTTCGGCATCGCATAATGACTTGGAGCACGACGTTTCTGCACTGGGCAGAGTTCCACGCGTGAGTTTGCATGACGGGCGCGCCAAGGTGCAGCGGGGTGAAGATTACGAATTGGGCGTGTCGCGGCGAATCGGGTCGCGGGAATATCGCGTCGCCGCTTATCGTGAGTCCGTCAGTAACGCGGCGCTGACCATGGTGTCACCCGGCGGAGATCTATTTTCTGGCGATTTGCTTCCAGATCTTCTTTCGAATACAGCCTTATTCAATGCGGGCGATTATCACACCATTGGATACACCACATCTGTCACGCAGAATCTAGGCGAGCAATACAAACTGATTGTGAATTACGGATTGGTGGGAGTGCTGGTGCCTGAAACAGGTTCACTGAATTCAGTTAATGCGGATGACCTGCGGGCCAGAATCCACGCCCAGCATCGCCAGGCTTTGACCACGCAGCTGGCAGCAACGGTAAAGCAAAGCGGCACGCGTGTTCTGATGAGCTACCAGTTCAGCAGCTACAGGTCCGCCACATCGGGTCACTTGTACTCCACGCAGCCCACGCACCCCGAGCCCGGGCTGAACGTGTATTTGCGGCAACCCATCCCGGGCGTGCCGGGTTTGCCCGGCCGAATGGAAGTGACGGCTGACATGCGGAATATGCTGGCACAGGGATACTTGCCCTTCGATCTGCCCGATGGGCGCAGACTGCTGCTGATGAGAACACCGCGTAGCGTCCGCGGTGGTCTGAATTTCACGTTCTAGTGCGACGCGCCTTCGTAGCGGGCGTGCTGGCGGTTGTTGCTGGCGGCTGTCATAAGGCTTCCACTGTTCCCTTTTCCGTGCTGGAAAAAGACTTTGTCTATTCCATGCTGGCTTTCTCTCCGGTATCGGCTTCGGCACAAGGCTATCATTCGTCTCAGGGAAAAGATTTCGATACTACTCTCGATGATGTCAGCATGTCCGCCGTGGAAGCACGCCGATCCTACCTGAGCACTTTCCACCTGCGAATTGCGGAAATCGAAAAGGATAATCTCTCGCCTGAAGATCGCGCCGATTACGACATGATTCAGGATCTGATCGCTTATGAGCTATTCGATTTAGACATCGCGCAAAGCTGGCGTCACAACCCCACGACTTATGTAGAGACAATCGGTACGGCTCTGTTCAACCCTTATGTTTTGAACTACGCGGCACCGGAGGCGCGAGCGCGGCACATCATCGCCCGTCTTGAGCAAGTGCCCAAGTTCCTCGATCAAGCTAACCGCAACCTGTTTGCGGCACCGGCTATCTGGATCAAGGTCGCGCGGCAGGAGAATGAAGGCAATATCGACTTGATCGATAAGACACTGCGGGCGTTTGTTCCGGCTGGCCAACGGGATGCATACGATCGTGCCGCAATGGTCGCGATGGTCGCCCTAAGAGCCTTCGATTCGTTCCTGGCAGACACGCTACCGCAGAGAACCCGGAACGGCAAGGTGCCCGACTGGCGGCTTGGTGAGGACAACTACAAGACTAAGTTCCGGTTCGCCCTTGGTACGGATCAATCGCCGGATCAGGTTCTTGCTGCGGCCGAAACAGATCTGAAGCGCGTTCGCGCTGCGATGCATACCATTTCAAAGCAGCTCCTGCTGGCGCGGGGGAAGCTTGTGAGCAACGAAGAATCGGGCGATATTGCCGCGGCGCTCGCCCTTGTTGCCGAAAAGCAATCGACCGTAGCCGCGTATCTGGACGACGCACGCGGCGACTTGGCCGAAGCGAAAGCTTTCGTGAAACAAAAGCACCTGCTCACATTGCCGCGCCGCGGGAATCTTCAAGTGATTGAAACTCCGGCGTTCCTTCGCGGCATCTATGCGGTGGGGGGCTTCAACCCGGCCCCCGCGCTGCAACCTGAACTCGGGGCGTTTTACTGGATCACACCGATTCCCGCAACTTGGGAGAAGAGCCGCATCCAATCGAAGCTTCGCGAGTATAACTTCTATAACCTCAAGCTGCTGACCATTCATGAAGCCATGCCTGGGCACTACGTTCAGTTTGAGTTTGCAAACGACGTGCAGCCCAAGACACGGCGCGTGCTTCGTGCGGTTTGGGGCAATACGCCCTATGTGGAGGGCTGGGCGCAATACATAACTCAGGTGATGCTGGACCGGGGCTTTCTGGGCGGCGCTCCCGAACTGCGGCTTACGTTTTTAAAGCAGGAGTTACGTGTGGTGGCGAATGCCATCTTGGACATTCGTCTGCAAACAAATCGCATGACCGAGCAGCAGGCGATTGACCTGATGGAAAAAGACACGTTCCAGGAGCATGAAGAAGCGACGGCTAAGTTGCAACGCGCTCAACTTTCGTCGGCGCAATTGCCTGCTTACTTCGTGGGCTGGCGGGATTGGCGGCGCGTGCGGACGCAATATGAATCGTTCAAAGGCAGCGCGTTTCAAGAGGCGGCGTTTCACGATGCGGCCTTGAAGGAGGGCGCAGTTCCCCTCCCTGTACTGTATCGGCTTCTCACGGGAAAGGAACTTGCGCGATGAGCGATCAGGAACAATCGAGCTCTGGATTTCTGAGCGGAATCTCATGGCTGCGCGATTTAGCGCTATCGATTGTGTTTGCCGTTGTACTGATCGTGTTTCTCTATCAACCGGTTAAAGTGGAAGGCACAAGTATGATGCCAACGCTGGAGGATCAGGAACGGATTTTCATCAACAAGTTTATTTACAGGTTAGGCCCGGGCCGGATTGATCACGGCGACATGGTTGTTTTTCTTTTTCCCTGGGACACCAGTAAGAGTTATATCAAGCGGATCATTGGCGTGCCGGGCGACCGGGTTGAGATAGATGAGGGCAAAGTCTACGTCAACAGGAACCCGCTTACGGAGCCTTATGTGCCGGAAGAATACCGCGACCATCTTTCGATGCAGCCTGAAACCGTGCCCATGGGACACTACTTCGTACTGGGCGACCATCGGACCTCATCGAACGATAGCCGCGCCTGGGGCTTTGTAGATCGGAAGCTGATTTATGGCAAAGCAGTATTTGTGTACTGGCCGCTCGACAAGATGGGAACTGTCAAGTAACCGGGCCTTACGCGAAAACACGCCCTTTGTGCAGACCGAGAAGAATCTGCACCAATCGATGGGCGATCAGTTCGTGTAAGGTAAGTAACTCGCGATTCGCGCGAGTGATTTCTTCGGCGTCGGCACCGGGCTTTACTTCACCACCCGCTTTGAGGGCATCCGTAGCTTCTTTGAGGATCGGATCCGTAAGGACCTCCCCGGCCATTTCCCACAGGGTAATGAAGCGGTCGATCGCTGTCGGGAAACTAACGTGGAAGACGCCATGGTTACTGGTGGTGCGCGGCGGTTTGTAATCCAGATTAAAAGGGCCGTTGTAGCCATGGCTGCGCAGCAGGACCAGAACATTCAGCCAGTCAAGCGGGTTCACCAGCCCGACGGCGATATCAACGTCGTGCTTCAGGCGATAGCCATCATTAATATCGAAATGCCAGAGTTTGCCCGCGACTAAAGCCCGCGCAAGTGCGGCGCGCGGCGCTCCTCCCCACATGAGTTCGTGCAGGTACTCCGGGTTCAGACCGACCATTTCCGGGTGAGTGAGTAAACCGGAGCTGATGAAGCCCAGCATGGCATCACTGGTGGGGAGCAGGATTTCAGCCTGAGGCTCAAAAGGCTTCGCTTCCATGCAATGCTTCAGGGTGGGCCGGTTATATCTTTTCGCGACCGCGATATCGTGCTCGCATGCGGCGTTCAGCGCTTCCGCGTACCAGCGAAGCGTCTGTGTTTCTTCCACGGCACCCTGCACATAATATCCAAGCGACCCGGGCCAATACACGGCAAACTGCGCGCCCAGTTCATGGCCGATCTCGACCGTGTTCTTTACGCGGAACGCTGCATATTCGCGGACAGCGGGCGATTCCGCAGCCGGGCTAGCGGCCCAAACCGCGTGGTGGAATGTTTCCGTGGTAACCATGGAGCACTTCAGGCCATTGTCGGCCAGCGCTTTCTTAATACGCGCAACCACGTCGTTCTGACCGGCTTTCCCCAAATCCGCGGTAGGAATGACGTCGGTATCGTGGGTGCACCACCAGCCGATTCCAATTTTGCCGTACTCTTCAATCACGCGTTCAAAGCTGACTGCCTCGCGCGTGGGCGCATGGAACAGTGCCTGGCCTTCATACGCGCCCGCCCATTGTGGACCGGTAATGTAATGTTTACGGCGGGTTTCGGGGCTATAAGAGCCTCCGCACGCCGCAGTTAAACGCTCCACCAAAGATTGCTGCTTCTCAACCGGGATAGATGTCATCTCAGATAGGATATATTAAATGGAGGAGGCTCTATGGTTACCCCTATATCGTTTTTGATTGGTGGCCTTGGCACCCAAGAAATCCTGCTGATTCTCGTTGTCGCCGTGCTTTTGTTCGGCGGTAAAAAGATTCCGGAACTGGCTAAGGGTTTGGGAGAAGGGATTCGCAACTTCAAGACGTCCATGAAGGAAGAAGAAAAGGTCGACGAAAAGAAGCAGGTTTAGGCTTCCCGGAACTCCCGCACGGTGGGAGAGTCCCTCTCGGTCTTAAAAGTCAGGTCTGCTAAATACAAACCCCGCGGCGCACCAGCCCGCGGGGTTTGTTGTTTTCGATCTTCGTAAAATTTACTTACTTCGCTTCTTTCTTCACTTTGGGTGGCACGATTGCATCTTTAGCTGCTTTCGCAACGCGGAACTTGACCACTTTCTTTGCGGGTATCTTAATGGATTCACCGGTGGCGGGGTTGCGGCCCATGCGAGCCTTGCGATCCACACGAACCAGCCGGCCCAAACCCGGCAGAACGAATACTCCGTTCTTCTTTACTTCGGTTACCGCCATGCTGCCCAAATGATCGAGCATAGTCCGGGCAATTTTGTTCGGTACTTCACAAGCTTCGGCGAGAGCTCTCACCAGTTGCGTCTGCGTCATGCGTTGATTAGCCAAATTCTTCCTCCTAAAATTCCGTCAGTATGAATAAATGCAAACCGCTGTTCCGGTAAAGCGATGTTATCAAAACGTCTTAATGATAAAGAACGGTGTCACGGAAGTAAAGGGGGAAATAGCGCAAAACAAGCTGTTTTCAGCGATTTTAAACCTATACGAGAGCTAGCCTCTCGGATTCAACGGACTTTGGAGCAGATGTGGAACCGGTGCTCTCCACCGTTGCCCCCAGCTTGAGCAAGTCACGCATTTCGATATCTAATCGCGTTAAGACATCGGGCCGGGTCTTCAGAAACTGACGAGCGTTCTCACGTCCCTGACCGATCCGTTCGCCTTTATAGCTAAACCAGGAACCTGCTTTCTCAATAACGTTGCGGGTGACAGCGCTATCCAGAAGGTCGCCCTCGCGGGATGTACCTTCGCCGTAAAGGATATCGAACTCAGCTTCACGGAACGGAGGCGCCACTTTATTTTTTACCACTTTGACTTTGGTGCGATTGCCGATGATGGCGTCACCGTCTTTGAGCGGCCCAATGCGGCGGATATCGATCCGAACGGAAGAGTAAAATTTCAGAGCGCGGCCGCCAGTGGTTGTCTCAGGGCTGCCGAACATGACGCCAATCTTTTCGCGAATCTGATTAATGAAAATAAGACACGTATTCGTCCGAGAGACGACGCCGGTGAGCTTCCTTAGCGCTTGAGACATCAGGCGGGCATGCAAGCCCATGTGACTATCTCCCATCTCGCCATCCAGTTCCGCTTTGGGAACCAGCGCTGCAACGGAATCGATGACCACTACATCCAGGGCACCTGAGGCGATCAAGCCCGCTGTGATTTCAAGAGCCTGCTCGCCTGAATCGGGCTGCGAGACTAAAAGATTGTCAACGTCTACTCCCAGGTTCCGGGCGTAGATAGGATCGAGGGCATGTTCGGCGTCGATGAAGGCCGCCGTGCCACCCAGCTTTTGGGCCTGTGCAATCACCTGGAGACAGATGGTTGTCTTACCGGATGATTCGGGCCCAAAGACTTCAATTACACGGCCGCGCGGGAAGCCGCCCACGCCGAGCGCCGTATCGATGGAAATTGAACCGGACGAAATAACCTGTACCGGGACGACCGCGCTAGATCCCAAACGGAGAACAGCCCCCTTTCCAAACTGCTTATCCATCTGGGCAAGGGCAATATCGATAGCTTTGCGGCGTTCACGTTCATCCATGCAGCACAAGTAATTTACGGAATCGATTGTTCTCAGGAAAATTATCGTTCGCGCATCACGCCTGTCATCACGGTGAGTGAATAAGGAGGAAGCTGGACAGGCTTTTCAGATTGGCGAATACTTACCGGAGGGTTGGAACGAAGGGCGTGGCTATGACTCCTAGCGGCCAGCCATCGATACTGCTCACCGGAAAAGCGCGTGACAGTGAATAGCCCCTCGAACGGAGCGGCTGTGGATTCCGCTTTGGCACTACTCTTGTTCACGATAAGAATCGACATCTCTCCCGTGGGGCGTTGCAACGCGTAGGCGCTCACTAGCGCATTGTCGGTGCTTACCGCAAAGGCATAATGAGGCCCGCCTTCGGGAGCGGCCCATGCTTGAGAGATAACGCGAGCCGCCCAGTACGTCGCCGTCGGTTTATCATCCATGAACAACATGTTGTTGCCCCACGAGCAAGACCTGTCGTGCAAAAGTTCGCCGGGCTCGTAACCGTAGAGGAAGGCTCTTGCGCCACCGTTGGTTAGGAACAGGGCAACCGATTCCGCGTTGAGAAGCGCTCCCGGCAAATCCACTTCCGCTTGCGCTCCATATGCGGAGAAACCATATTCAGTCATGTACCAAGGCACATCTGTAGGTACACCGGCATCTTTCAATTTTCGAAGCGAACCGGATAGCAGTTCCGCGGATTCCGCCAATTGCTTTGAGCTATCTCCACACACGTCATCAAAGGGATACCACTCAAAGCTAAAGAAGCCGAGCGCATCCAAGCGTCCCGCCGCTTTGTAAAATCCATAGAGCCGCATGATCCATTCCGAATCCGTGGCCAAGTTGGGAAGCAGCAGGATGAGGCTGGGTCCACCGAAACGCGGGTTAAATCCAGCGCTGCGAATGGCGCCGATTACTTTCAGGCTCAACGCGCCGTAGTCTTCAGGCGTGGTGAACTGCTCTTCCGGCTCCTCTCCAAGTTCCACATCCGTTACGGGATAACCCTTGGCGTGGGCATAAGCCAGCAGAGCGGCTGAGTTTTCAGGAGTGTCGTACAGGACAGGTGCCGCCAAGATCACGGGCAGCCCATTCGCCAAACCGCTTTGAAAAGTAAGATCGATACCCGGCTGCTCCAGATTCGCATCACGGTCCACCGCGCGGTGCCAGGGGTCGGTTGAGGAAACCCAGATGGTTGTCTGTTTGTTATGGGACGCACCATGCCTTACGGCATCGGTAAAGTGCCCCGCGGAATCCATGTATCCGGCTGACAATTCCCGAATTGCAAAACCAGCGCCATCCCGCCAATCAGCCGATAATGATCCGGCACCCTTATCAAGCACGACACGAAGCCAACGCACTTGTTGCGTGACGCCTGGAAGCAAGGGAAGCCAATTCGCATCGGCCGTGAGATCCATGAACCGTTCCGCGGAATACTCCATGTGGAACTTGATAGCTCTTGGTTCACCCCAGAGAATGCGAACCGTATTGATGCGCTGGGTTCGCCCCAGGTTCACGGCAATCCATTGCGGCTTGTCACCCAGATAAGGATTACTCTTCCAGAACGTATCGGAATCACCATCGTCAATGCGCGAATAACCGTCGTTATCTGCCTGGTCGATACTGTTGCCGCGGCGAGGCAAACGAAACCCGTAACTGACCTGAATCGGCTCGAGAGACTTCTGGCTGCCCGTCCAGTAGCCCTGGTTGTGCGCGGCGTCGCTCCACGTGCCCTGAGGATTCCAGTGCCACGCTTGACCGGCAAGTTCGGTGCGAAGACGGTAGATGAGCGGCTTTAAACCGGCACTGCGCATTCGCGCCACATTGGCAGGTGAAAGCTTATCTGCAATCTCACCTTGTTCATGGCCATCGATGCCGGCACCGATTGCGATGTTCGGATCAAAAGTGTTCGAAGACTTAGCAGCGATAGAGAGCGTTACCTCCGCGCTCAACGGAAACGCGCAAAACAGGAAAGCTAGTAATTGAACATGAATTCTTTGCTGGTCAGTAAGGCCCACATCATGTCCTCAATTTGCTTCTGGCGTGTTGCGGCGGATGGAGCGACAGAGGCACCGTTCAGCGCGCCCAAAATCGATACCCTTTCCGTTTCGGAAGGATAGCGGCTGTACGCCGAAAGATAAAGCGTTTCCAGCAAACGCGCATTCGACAGGCCGAGCTTTAGAGACAGTGCGGCAAACCCGTCCGGCGCGCTCAGTTTTTTGTTTAGAGTATCTCCATTGATCACATGAAGTGCTTGCGCAATACTCGGCTCAACTGAGCGTTCAGCGGCGTCACAAAGAATGCGCGGAGGTCTGCCGAACGCGGCCAGAAAATCAGACTTCACCTGCACATCCGGCAACTGCATGGCGCGGAACCCCTTGGGATAGTTCGCAAACGCGGTGGGAACACCAGTGACCTGCGACATGGCATCGAGCAGAACCTCTGCCGGCAGCCGCTTCACAATGTACTTCGAAAAATAGCGATTGTCAGTCTGGTTTGTCGCATTTGCGTCAGAAGAAAGCTGATATGTGGCGGAATTCAACATCACTCGCATCAAGTACTGAGTGTCGAATTTGTGAGCCACGAAATCTTTGGTTAGCGCGGCCAGCAGTTCTTCATTGGAGGCAGGGTTGGTGGCACGTAAGTCATCCACCGCATCAACAATACCGCGCCCAAAGAAATTGCCCCAGATGCGATTCACGATCGCGCGGGCGAACATGTCATTTTTCGGACTTGTGAGCCAAGCGGCAAAGGGAAGGCGGCGGTCTTCCGTTGAATCGAGCGCCATGGAGGTGCCATCGAGAGGCGTTGGCGCTAGCGGCTTCAGCAGACGGGGGTGATTGATGTCTCCCGAAGCTTTCGCGAATACTACTGTATCGCCCGGCTCCGAACCATTCTTCAAACCCACGCGCGAGAACATATTCGCCATCTGAAAATATTGCTTCTGTGTCCATTTCTCAAGCGGGTGATTGTGGCAGCGCGCGCAAGTGAGACGCTGGCCCATGAAGGCGAGCGTTACATTTTCAGTCAGATCGATTGGATCTTTATGAAGCACAAAGTAATTCAGCGCACCGTTCTGTAAAGTGTCTCCGGTACCGGTGAAAATCTCACGGGTGAACTGGTCCCATGGTTTGTTCTCTTTCACGCTGTTCCGAATCCAGTTGTAAAAGGCCCACATGGCATTGGGCCGCAATTTTTTACTGGACACCAGGAGCAGGTCGGAATATTTGTAAGCCCAATAATCGATGAACTCGCTGCGGGTGAAAAGCGATTCGATAAGTTTTGTTCTCTTCTCCGGATCCTTCGAGCCGAGGAAATTCTCGACTTCTTCAGCAGTGGGCAGCACGCCCATGGAATCAAGGTAAACGCGGCGAAGAAAGGCGGCGTCTGTTGCCGGAGCAGAAGGAGCAAGCCCCAACTTTTTCAGCTTCGCCAAAACCAGATCGTCAATGTAATTATTGCGGCGGGCAGTGATGTAGATGGCCGGATCGACTGGGGTTTGGTTGGGGACACTCAGACGCGAATACAAGACACGGCTGGAGTAATACAGAGTGATGGCGGCCTCGCCTGAGCCATTCATTTTTACATGGCCGAAGTCATCGACCGATGCCACGCCCTCATCGCTAGAGGAAAACTTGACCCATCTGGTGACGTCTTTCGTCTCACCGGTGGAATAGCGTGCGCGTACCACAAGCTGTTGTTCGGCTGCCGGTTTCAGTGTGGCCGACGCGGGGTACACCTCAAGGCCCGTCACCGTGGCGTCTGAGTCAGCAGGAGCGGGCGCACCGGCAGCAATCCATTCAGCGATCACGCGATATTCCAGCGAGTTCGTATCGAATCTCTTGCCGCCGCCATGAGGCACCGCCATGGTGGGCTTCAGCAACATGAGAGAGTGTGCCGGTTGAGAAAGAGAAACACGGCGTCCGGCGGATTGACGGGTCAAGGTGTCGTAATCCACCTCGGGATCGTAGCCGCGAAGAGTCAACTTGAAGCCATTCTTGCCAGCCAGCGCCCCGTGGCAGGCACCCTGGTTGCAACCAGCTTTCGTGAGCACGGGAATCACGTGATTACGGAAATTCCAGGTAAAGGGCACTTGATGGCCCGTCACGGTGATTTCCGCTGAGGCAGACCGGCCAGCGGATTCTGCTGTAACGCGCACCACCCCATCGGCTAGCGGCTGAACCAATCCGGTTTGATCGATAACCACTATCGCCGGATTCGAAGAAGACCATTTCGCTTGTCTGGTCCAATCTTCTTCGTGGCCAGAGACTGACGCTTCCGCCAGCAATTGGTGCCGCGCTTCAGACCCCGCAAGTGTCAAGGCAGAGGGCAGAATTTGCAGCGAATCAGAAGCCAGCAGGGGCAGTGCAAAAACAAGAGCAGAGGTAAATTTCAGCATGTCCTTGAATTTAAGAAAAGATTTTCAAAGGCTCAGTCCCGCGTTCCACTAATGGGATGGGCCGGCCCTGCGAACCAGGCAGTTCAAGTTCAAGAGGCACACCGAGCGCCTGATAAATTGTCGCGGCGACTTGTGCCGGGTTGCTTGGCTGATCGCGTGGGGCGGCTCCAATTTCGTCTGACGAGCCATGGATCTCGCCGCCTTTCACACCGCCCCCGGCCATCATCATGGACCAGCATTGGGGCCAGTGATCGCGGCCGCCGGCAGGATTCACTTTGGGAGTCCGCCCAAACTCTCCCGTGGATACAACAAGCGTGCTGGCAAGCAAACCCCGGTCGGAAAGGTCTTCGAGCAGCGCGCTATAGGCCATGTCGTACATGGGGCCGACCAGATCGCGATAGCAACTGATGGGGCTGAAGGGCTTGGAACCGTGAATATCCCAGGTGATCTCATCGAAGACCGTTTCGAACATGTTGACGGTTACGAAACGAACTCCCGCCTCAATCATGCGGCGGGAAAGAAGGCAACTCTGCCCAAACCGATTGAGGCCGTACTTCTCCCGCACTTTTTGCGGCTCTTTCGAAAGATCGAAAGCGTCGCGGGCTTTTTGCGAAGACATCAGCGTATACGCCTGATGGAAAGTGGAATCCATAAGCCGGGCGTCCTGAGATGTTTCAAACTTGCTGACGGTGCGGTCTACCATTTCACGCCAGTTCTTTCGCCGGTCCACGCGAAGAGCAGTCAGGTAATCTGGAGGAAGCATATCCGGCACCCGGAAATTCGGGTCCGATGGGTCAGCGTTAAGAACGAATGGATCGAAGGTCTTTCCAAGGAATCCGGCGTTCTGGCCATGTGGCATGTTGCCCCCGGTGTTGCCAATGGGGTGCGGCATCAACACATGCGCGGGCACGTCCCCATTAGGGCCTTTCAGCTTGGATAGAACGCAGCCAATATGGGGAAACTCCACGCCCCCGGTGAAAAGCCGTCCGGTTTGCATCATCTGATGGCCGGTATCGTGAACAGCCGCCGCTGTGTGGTTCATGCCCCGAATGAGGGTGTACTTATCCGCATGCTTTGCCATGCGCGGAAAGTTTTCAGAAATCTCGATTCCGGGAACGTTGGTTTTTATGGGGTTATAAGGACCGCGGATTTCGATTGGGGCATTGGGTTTCATGTCCCACGTGTCGAGTTGCGAGGGACCTCCCACCAGAAAAAGAAAGATACAGTTGGTCTCTTTTTTCTCTGCCGGCGCGGCGCCCAGCGCCCGCAATTGAAACAGGTCCGTGAGGCCGAAGCCGAGACTGGTCAAGGCACCGGCATGCAGAAAATCGCGCCGCCTCAGGCCGTCGCAGAACTCGGCAGGCTTATCGGCATCAAGGCGGATCATGGTTTCTCCTTCAGAACGGCTGCCGAGATTTTATCAAAATCCGAGGCTGGTGATGTTTGTACGGGAGGAGAGCGAGACAACCGCGTTAACGCCGTTGACTAAGAAGAGCGATCCCCTGCTGAGCCGCCTGATTACCAGGGTCTAACCGCAGGCATTCGGCGTAGTCTTCATAGGCAAGTTGGGGCCTGCCCATTGCGACGTAGACCGCGGCGCGGTAAATGTAGGTGGCCGTCAACCTGTGATTGATGCGAATTGCCGCATTGAAAGAATCCAAGCTTTGATCAAGTTTGCCTTGCTTGCTCTGGATTTTTCCCAGCAGAGCATATGCGTTTGCTTGTGGCTTGATCGCGTTCGACCGGTTCAGCATGGTGATGGCATCTTCCGAATTATTAATACAGTCGTATGCGGCGGCCATATTGAAGTACAAGATGTAATCCGAGGTTTTAAGTGAAGTTGCCGCGCCATATTCCTTGATAGCTTCGCTGCAGCGGCCCTGGTGATAGAGGGCGTTAGCGTACCCGATGTGAACGCGCGCTTTTTGCGGGGATTTTTCCGCTGCATCGCGGAACAAATCGATGACGCTGCCCCAGACATGCGCCCGGTCCCAGGCGGCATAAGCCGCTACGGCGCAAACTAGAGTTAACGCGCTAGCCAGATACTTTGGAGGAAGGCGGATTCGGCGCAATGGTTCGAACAGGATCAGAATGAGAGCGAACAGAGGCAGGTAAAGCCGCCTTTCCACCAGGACATCATTGATTGGCACAAAAGAAGATGTGGGGCTCAGTAGCAGTAAAAAAGCAAGAAACCCATACGATGCCAGCGGGTAAAGCTTACGAAAAAGAAAGGCGGCCACAACCAGGAGCAGTAAGCCAGCCAGAGCAATCAATGCCCCGTGTTCGGCAAGATTATGCGACAGAGGAAAATCGTAGTCGATATTTTGAGAGACCGGGAGAAAGAAGAGCTGGATGTATTTGAATACTGCCCGGCACTCAGTCAGAAAATAGGTTCCTGGCCCCAATCCCTCAATATGAAACCCGATCATGGGATCAGAGGAGACGTAACGCAGAACCAGAGCCGCACCCGCCACCCCGAAACAAGCAATCGGCACGTAAAGGCGCGCATTACGGCGGATGCCGGAAAAATTAAAGCCCGGGTTCCAGAAGTAATCGGTTAATAGCAGGAGCGCCGGCAAAGTGACCGTGTGTTCTTTCGATCCGATGGCAAGCAGAAAAAGAGCGAGTACCAACACAGTGGCGCCCCAATTAATAGACGCAGTCAGCCTATACAGGAAAACGCAAAAAGCAGCAAAAAAGAACAGGACACTGAGAGATTCAGAACGGCTGGCCACATAAGCCGCCACTTCTGTCTGGATAGGGTGAAAGAGGAAAAGCGCGGCTCCGAAGGCCGAGAGAATGGAACGGGTGGGTTGCGCTGTGGAGGCAAGCTCAAGCAGCTTCGCAAAGATGAAAAAAAGAATTACCCCGGAAAGGAAGTGCAGTAGCAAATTGGTGACGTGATAGGGCAGGGTGTTCTGGCCCCAAAGATGAAAATCGGTCCAGAATGAGAGACCTAAAATCGGCCGTACACCGAGCCACGTCTTGAGGGGAATGGAGGCGGCTTGGGGATTACTGTACGGCAGGTATATGTCGTCGAAAACGAAGGGCCCGTGCAAGGCGGGACCGTAAATTTCAAAAAGGATATACAGCGTTACCGCGAGCCCCGCAAGAAAGCCCCACAGCGGAAATCGCGGCATTGCCGGAGCAATTGAAGGCACCGCGGTAGGGCTCATTTTTGTCCGGGATGCCATAAAAGGTTCGCGTATTTTTAGTATCGCCGAGTTGGAAACGCTAGAATGTGAAGCGGATGAGAATAAGACTGCTTACGGCTGTATGTTTGGTGATTGCCGCACAAGCGGAGACCCGGCATCCGGCGCAGGTGGCTGGAGTGTATGAAGGATCGATCCCGGTCAAGGGATCAGACGCGAGAAAGCTTACGCTGAGGCTTCAGCAGGATGGCGCGGCCGAGTTTCGGGATTCGGCGGAAAAACAAGCGGGACAGTGGTCTGTTGAAAAGCAGGATTTAAATATCGCACTTGCGGGAAATTCGTCTCCCATGAGCTGGCGCATCAAAGGAAACCTGCTTACCCCGAAAGAATGGGACCACGCCAAGTATGGAAAAAAAGGACCCGTACTTCGCAGACCCCGATAGATGGTAAAAAATTTTAAAATGGAGCCGTTGACCGGGATTGAACCGGTGACCTCGTCCTTACCAAGGACGCGCTCTACCATCTGAGCTACAACGGCCTGTTGCACAAAGCGGAAGCAAGCTTTGAATTACCCAGTCTATGGTGGACAGGGAAGGATTCGAACCTTCGTAGCCCATAGGACGGCAGATTTACAGTCTGCTGGTATTAACCACTCACCCACCTGTCCAGGCGATTCAAAACATAAGCTAAAGTCGCTTAGGCGTGTTCGCTCCAACCACTACCGAACCCACGAAAGTAGAGTAGCACACGCGGCTGGTGAACCGCAGGAAAATGCGATCTATCGCGCGGGCAAGAATCCACTTCTCGCGATTGTCCGGTCTGCGCTAAGAAGATCGTTCGCAGGGTCGTCGAGCGCGAGAATTTTCCGCTCCTGCCGCGTTAAGCTAGCAACGGTCTCCGGCTTCAGCAGTGCTTTCTGATATTGCTGCTGAGGTTTATCAGAACGACAGTAGAAGCCGTGAATCGCCCGCCTGGGGGATGAGGTCCGGTTGGCCGATCCGCCATGCCAGAGGTGAGCATTCATCACGACGACAGTACCCGCCGTGCCCGTCGCCAGCTTTTCGTCCGGGTGAACGGTGTCCAACCGAGGCGGCAGTTTTCCTGCCCGATGCGTTCCGGGGACAACGCGCAACGCTCCATTCGTTTCTATAAAATCGTCAAGCATCCAGACCGTATTGCACACCCAGAAACCAAGCTTGTCAGGAATTGCACCCATATCCGAATGCAAGGGTTGCGCGCTGTCAGAGTTCGGGTCCGCAGAGCGCGCATTCAAACTGCTGAGCTTGTATTCAGGCCCCAAAACAAACCCAATTAGTTCTAACACCTGGGGTTGCCCAATCAGCGCACGGAAGAGCGGACCTTTATCGACAAGGTTGGCTAAACGGCGGCAGTTCGGCTCCTGCCGGAATTCCGACCCGGCGCTCGCTCCTTCCGCTTCATAGAGCTGTTCCACCTGATGAATGAGCTGGGCTACCCGGGAGGCCTTAAGAAAACCGGGTAACATGGCATACCCGTATTCCCTGAGCGATTCAAAGGTCTTCACAATGCACACCAATCGTACAAATGTCGCCACTCGGAAACCTGAATTTGGATCGCGATAAGTTCTTTACTGGAACCCTTCAGTGAGGCGGCTTCTTCGCACCATTTCAAAAATTTGAGAGGCTCCCAGTGATCTCCTGGATTCCAATTCACTGAAGGCTCGCTGGCAAGGATGCGAACGGCATCCGAATAAATTAAAGGGTAAATCGGAGGGTTGCGACCTACCTTTTGAAACCAATAAGCCGCATTTCCCCAATCTCGCTCGGCCCGGTGCAGAAGGCCGTGCCAATAACTCCCCTCGTCGCTGTGCATTGTTTGCGCAATTTCGTGCGCTCCATCCCAATCTCCCGCGCGATACCGAAGCGCTGTCCTGACCCCGGCTGACACCGGTTCATGAAGGCGACCGCCCGAGGCAACTTCAATTGCCTGAAGCGCCGTTAATAAGGAGCTCATACACCCAATCGACGTAACCACCCGCAGACGCCGGGTGCAAGCCAGAGGCGTTCCCCGCATCCATGTCTCTTACTGTATTCGGAAATCTCCAACACCGTTTCATTCCCCACCTGCGACGAATAACAGCGCACACAATTCTGTTTCCATTGGTACCCATCACCGGCACTGATTTCGAGCGGTGTTAAAGCCATGTTTAGAGTGTCAGCACGTTTGAGGGGGGCATCGTCCGGTAGCCTGGCCGCATAAGGTAGATCTTCGTAAAAAGCCATTGCGGCGATTCCCACCCTTCGAGCCGCAGCCTGAGCAATTCTGTGATCGATGTGATCTCCAAGAGCCAGTGGAGCAATCACCAAATCCGCACCGAATTGAACAATATGCCCGCGGATTCTATTTATACATGCAAAATCCGCCTCGCCGAATTCTCTTAACGTGGATATTTGAGTGACGCCAATCGCAAGCCGCTCCGGAGCGTCAATCAAATTTAAATCGTGTAAAGAGGCACCGGACAATTTCGCGAA
>JAYTGM010000342.1:0-12132 GCA_043733425.1 Terriglobia bacterium | reverse complement strand
CAGCTTGGGCGAATCGAAGCGCGGTCGCCGCGCCTATCCCGCGCGATGCGCCTGTGATGAATACGGTCTTTCCAGTGAGTTCGGACACCTAGATATTCTGACGCAACCAATCCTTCATTGCATCCCGGTATAACAAGATGCCCTTCCGGGAGTATCGCAAGTAGCCCTGGCGCCGGAATTGGTTCATGTAATGCGTCACAATTTCCCTTGAAGTACCCACATATTGGGAGAGCAATTCGTGAGTGAAGGGAATCATTTGGATGGAACCGTCATCCTGCTTCGCCCCCAACCGTTCGGAGAAGCGGATCAGAGTGCGGGCCAGGCGCCGCGCAATATTATCCACCGAAAAGCTTTCAATCCGATGGGCAAAATCAACGGAACGCTGAACCAGAAGCTGCATCATGGCAATGGCAAGTTTCGGACGCTTCATCGAAATGTCTTCGATGTCGGTGGTAGTCCAAGTCATTACTTTGGTGTTCTCCAGGGCAACGGCCAGTTCCGAACGGTTGGCGTTCCCAAGAAAAGCCGATTCGCCGAAGAACTCATCGGGCTGATAAATGTCCACCACCACTTGCCTGCCGTCGTCGGTAATCCTGCAAACTTTTACCTTCCCACCGATCACCAGATAAACACTGCTGGATGGCTGATCGTGATCGTATATCGTTTGCCCCTTTTTGTAATCGAGAATAGTGGAACAGGGGAGGTGAGCGAGCGGATCTTCCAGAACGCGCGGCTGAGGTGTAAGAGAAGCAACACTCATCATGCTAGTCATATTGTCCTCAGGAAAGAAGAATTTAAGTACGAAGTCAAGAGTCTCGGCATAATCGTATCAGGAGCGGTATTAGTGAATACACTCCCGGTATGCAAGCTGATTGCCATTTCGAAACACATTATTCATGCAGACAACTTTTAAAATAGCGTTCGCGGCGATACTGCCCCTTATTTGCTGGGGTTTTCAGGTAAATCGGTTCGAAACTCCGGGCCAGAACCGTGCGGCGTTCAAGCGGCTGAACGGTGTGGGGGTGCTGCCCGGTGGGCGCATGTTAGCGCCGTTGGGCAAACAGTTTGTGACTGGCCCGGGGCCTTTTGGCCTGGGTGTCAGCGCGGCAGGCAGGATTGCAACCACAAACCTGGGTCCGGAGCGGCTTTCTTTGACAGTTTGGGAGAAGGACAAGAAGGGCGAGTGGAGTTCGCATAATTTTCTTACCGCTAAACCGGTTCAGCCGGGAAGCGATCCACCCGATGAGAAGGAATGGAGAAGCACCTTCATGGGGTTGGTCTTCTCAAATGACAAGCAACTCTGGGTGGCCGAGGGAAATTCCGGGCGAGTGCGTTCGCTCGATCCTGCAACTGGCGAGCGGCACAAGCTGGTGGATCTGAACGGAGACGCGTTTCACGACAGCTTTTCCGGCGATCTGGCCTTCGATCACGCACGGGGAATTCTCTATGTTACCGATCAGGCTAATTTCCGGATCTGTGCGGTGGATGCACGCAAGGGACGAGTGATGGGGAGCGTGAAGGTTGGAAGGCTGCCGTTCGCCATCGCGCTTGCGGAAGACGGCAAAACTGCTTTCGTAACGCATGTCGGCGTTTTCCGCTACGAAGCGGTTCCGGGAGTTACGAAGGCAACATCGGCGCAACGCGGCCTCTCCTTTCCAGCCTTCGGATTCCCTTCCGCCGCCGCCTTGAATGGAGCCGAATTAGAACGTACCGATGGAGAAAAGGTAGCAGTTCCGGGCCTGGGCGATTCAAATCTCTTGGAATCGAATTCCGTCGCGTTCGTTAACGTCGCCGACCCCGCGGCCATGGCTGTTACCGGATACTTGCGAACCGGTAAACCATTCAGTTTGGAAGCCGCCGGTGGCAGCAGTCCTTCAGGTGTGGTGGCTTCTGGGGGGTTGCTCTATGTCTCGAATGCTCACGACGACACGATTACCGTGATTGACCCAATTAAGCAATCGATTGTTGACCAGATTGAACTACGCATCCCCTCTTTTGAAACTTTGCGGGGCGTGATGCCGCTCGGCATGGTTGCGGATGCGGGCGCTGGTCGGCTTTTGGTTGCCGAAGCCGGAATCAACGCGATTGGAGTGATCGACGTGAAACTCCGAAAACTGTTGGGGCATATACCTGCCGGTTGGTTTCCGACACGCGTAGCGATCCTGGACGGCATGGTTTATGTTGCCAATGCAAAGGGAGCGGGAACAGGCCCCAACCTTCCTGGACGCGAAGCTTATCAGGACGGCAGCGGCTTAGAAACATTGCGCCGCGGTTCGGTATCCATGTTTCCCATGCCTACGGACCTGGAACTCCCCAAACTCACCGAGACAGTCATGAGCCTGAATGGCTTTCTGCCGGTGCGGGGGGCCGCTCCCTCAATTTCAACAGCCATCAAGCACGTGGTGGTCATCGTAAAGGAAAACCGGACCTTTGACGATGTGTTCGGAGATGTGAACACCGCGCGAAACGGCCCTGTTGCAGGCTCTCCGCAGCTTGCCCGGTTCGGGCTCTCCGGCAACGCCGGCGGGGGGCGCGACAGGCTTAGCCTGCAGCATGTGGAAGTTACCCCAAATCATCATGACCTGGCCAAACGCTGGGCCATGAGCGATAACTTCTATTCCGATTCGGAGGTGAGCGTGGACGGCCACCATTGGCTGGTGGGCAACTATCCCGATGCATGGACGGAGAGTTCGCTCATGGCAGCCTACGCGGGCCAAAAAGATTTCCGTTTCCCCACTACCGCACCGGGAAGGCTGCAGTTTGCGCAGAGCAACTCCTCAGTTCATCCTGAAGAGATTCAGCAGGCGGGAACTCTGTGGCACCATCTGGAGCGCAACCGGATCACGTTCCGCAATTTCGGAGAAGGGTTTGAGCTGGCAGGGGTAGAAGAAACGGAAGGGGAGAAGCCCACTGGCGCGCGTTACCTGACCAATGTGCCTATGCCTGACCCGCTGTTTCGCAATACTTCGCGCCAATACCCCGGGTTCAACATGAATATCCCGGACCAGTTTCGCGCTTCGCAGCTGATTGCAGAGCTGAAAGACCGCTACGGGAAACCGGGCGTTGAGTTGCCGCAGTTTCTTTTTGTTCACTTACCGAACGACCATATTGCAGCCAACCGTCCGGAAGATGGCTACCCGTACCCCGCTTCATATGTGGCCGACAACGACTATGCCTTGGGCCGGATTGTGGAGTATCTCTCGCACACTCCTTGGTGGAAAGAAATGACGATTTTCGTGACTGAGGACGATGCGCAGGGCGGCCGCGATCATATCGATTCGCACCGGACAGTGCTGCTGGCTTTAGGTCCTTATGTAAAAAACAACTTCGTGCTCCATCAAAATTCCAGCTTTCCCGGGCTGCTGAAAACGGTGTTCCGCATTTTGGGAATGCCTCCTCTCAACCTGTATGACGCCACCGCGACAGACCTTGGTGCCGTGTTCGCGGACACACCGGACTTCACTCCCTATGTTGCACGCAAGCCTGACGCGAGAGTCTTTATTCCAGAGCGGGCGCGCGAACCTAAAGATCCGAAGCCCTCGATTCCGATGGATCGCTAACGGTCGGAACGGAACGCGTCGTAATCGGCCTGCAGGCCAGGCGGCAGGTCCTGCTTACTTTCCGCAAGCTTTTCCATCAGCTTGAGATAGGTCTTGTCCGCAAGCTCATATTCTTTCAGGCTGGCGGGTTTTCCAGTATCCAGATCTTTGTTCGGAAGCTTAAGCGTACCGGCGCTTAAGGAGGCAAGATCGGCCTTATCCTGATCGACAGTGGAGTTAAAGCTTTTTTCAAACAGCAACGCCTCGTCCGCGGTAGGAGTGCGAAAGCCCAGGCTCTTAAACGGTCCTACCTTTGGAAGGATCCGGAAAAGAACGGCCAGCAGCCGCGCTCCACAGCCAGGGCGCTCATACTGTTTTCCCCACTCTTTCTCATATGAGGAGCGAGACAAGTTGTATTGAAACTTCTTGCGCGTAATGCCGGGATCTTTTTTCCGGATGCTTTCCTGCTTGGAGGACCATGCGGCCTTGGTCATCTCCGGAATAAGACTGCTAACCGACCAGCGATATGTGCCGAGAGCGAGATCGAGCGTCTTGAACAAGTCTTTCAGCTTGAGACCGTAGGTATCTTCGCAGGCGCGTTCCAGCAGCCGCTTTGAGATTTGAAACCCGATGAAATCGTGATAAGCCTTGGAGGGATAATGCCCGTGTGCCACCTGAATTACATCGAAACCGAACTCCGTACGAATATGAGCCGTGGGATTTTCCATGTAGGTGATGTAGTCGCCATACTTGGCTCTCAGCTTTGGATACAGCTTCGGCACCGTGAGATTGATAGCGATCGGGTGACCGCTGTTGTCCGCATTAAAATGGGCTAAGGCACCGATAGCGAAAGCGTACTCGTTCAAATCTTGCGCTTCGGCAAACAGGGACATCACGAAATCGCCGCTGCGGACGTAGTGTGTCAAGTCACTAAAGAGGTGGCTGCCAAACGGATAATAGCCGACATCCTGGATGATCCCGCCTCCGTAACAATAGGCATGGGCCGCGATCAGTTGTTCGGGGGTGGATCCTGGAAATTTCTTCAGCAACACAGGCTTGATGGATGTATCCCAAATTGTGTCGATCAGTGCCTCATGAGTAAGGACAGAGTACGCTTGAGCAGGAGGGGTACAACAAAGAATCAAGGCGCTGGCAAGAACGCCGCATGCAGTTGCAAATTTCACAACCACAATATTAATATGCGGTTAACTCATACCGGGAACCCGCAGTGAAACACCTTCTCACCATTGCTGGCTTCCTTAGTCCCTGCTTCGCCTTTGCGTCGGTTTGCCACGCACAGAATTCCTGGGCAACGTTATCCGGGCATGTCGCTGACGCAACAGGAAGCGCGATTGTGGACGCGGCCGTTCGGGCATTTGTGCCAGGCTCGCCCGATACAGCGGAGACGAAATCCGGCAAAGGCGGGGCTTACTCTCTTCCTTTTTTATTGCCCGGTACGTATACCTTGCAAGTCACGGCAACAGGATTCAAGAACCTGACGCAGCCCGACATTTCCGTCCGGGCCGCCGATACGGTGAATGTAGCCGTGACGCTTGAAATCGGCGAAGTCCGCGATCTGGTGACCGTAGGCGTGGATAGTGATTGGCTGCAAACCGCAAGTGCAAGCCGCTCTCAGAGGTTTAACGCCTATGCCGTGCGTGAGTTGCCTACCGTGGGCAGGCAAGCTTACAACCTGATTAGCCTCTCCCCGGGCGTGCTGTTTGCGCAGGAACAATTCGGGTCTACCGGGTTTTCAGGGTTACGAAACTTCGATAACAACGGGCAATACGTGATCAACGGAGGCCGCGCGGGCACAAACCAGTTCCTGCTGAATGGCGCGCCCATCAGCTTGACCGGTACATGGCAGCTTTCGCCCAGCGTGGAAGCCATTCAGGAATTGCGTGTAATGACCAACACCTACGATTCTCAGTTTGGGCGCACAGGCGGAGGCACCGTGAATATAACGCTCCGTTCTGGAGCGAATAGCTGGCATGGATCCGCTTTCGAGTACCTTCATAACGCAGTGTTCGATGCCAATTCTTCTGAGAACAACCGGAACGGAACGGGCCGCGGCAAGCACATTACTCACGAATTTGGTGGTACCTTGGGCGGTGCCATCCGGCGCGATAAAGATTTCCTGTTTTTTAGCTTCGACGGTTTCCGCGAAATTGCGCCGGCACCGGTGGTGAGCGATACGCCTCCCAGCGATCTTCGCGACGGGAAACATTTCAACAACTATGGCATCCGCGTCTACGATCCGCTCACAACAAGGACCTGCCGCGAAGGTATCGATACGCCGCGCGGGACGCAATGTTTCAGCACTTACATCCGTTTGCAGTTTCCCCGCAACGTCATTCCAGATTCCCGCTTGAGCCCGGCAGGCTCAGCCATTCTAGCGCTGTACCCGGAACCGAACGGACCAGGTTTGACTCAGAATTTTCTGAACGGCGCCAATACCGGCCGCTTCGGATATGTGCAGCCCATCGCGCGATGGGACCACAATTTTAGTGAGCGTGACCGCTTGTATGCGCTGTTCACGTTTCAGCATTCCACGCAGACGCAGAGCAGCAACGGCTTCCCTTCCCCTGCTGATTTAGGTACCGGGACATCCGAACGGACGGGCCAAAATTACATTCTGGAATGGACACATGTTACTTCACCTTCCACAATTCTCGATCTACGGATGTCGCTGGGCCGCTTTACCGAAATTTATCCCGAGAGCAGTTGCGGAAGCTGTCTGACGGCTGACCAGCTTGGCATTTTGAATCTGCCCCACGCCCCAACCGTGGGAGTAAATGCGGCGCCGCGCGTGGATCTTGACCTGGCTTCGCCTATCATCGGCAACACCTTTACCTGGAGTACTGAAAACCAGTTCGACGTAGCGCCCAGCGTCAGTCAAACACGCGGCAAGCACCTGTTGCACTATGGCGGCGAATTCGTGTATGCGGGTCTTGGCAGGGCGGGGCCGGGCCGCGCGAATGGGGAATTCGCATTTAC
Organism: Terriglobia bacterium; assembly: GCA_043733425.1. Taxonomy (GTDB): domain Bacteria; phylum Acidobacteriota; class Terriglobia; order Bryobacterales; family Bryobacteraceae; genus JALYXI01. Next base: position 5,596 of record JAYTGM010000342.1, on the reverse strand, counting down.
GCGCCAGTGGACACAGCAGTATGCCGGAAGGAGCCGTGGAGTGCTTGACGGAAGCGGTGTAGCGGATCTGTTGCTGGGCCTGCCTTATTCCGGGTACATCGATTACAACGACAACTTCTATCGTACGTGGCCTTATTTCGCGCTTTACGCGCAGGATACGTGGAGGGTGCGCCCCAACCTGACACTCAATCTGGGCTTGCGCTACGACGTGCAATTTCCATTTGTGGAGCGATTCAACCGAAGCAATCAAGGTTTTGATTTAACTACCAAAAATCCGCTCAGCGATAGGATCATCGCGAACTGGAAGGCGTTGAAGAGCCAGTATGACGCGACCGGCCCGGCATACCCATATCCCGATCCACCCGCGGCGATTTATGGCGGGCGCACGTTTCCCGATTCCAAAAACCGCAGACCATACGATACCGACTGGACCGATTGGCAGCCGCGTGTGGGAGTTGCCTGGAGCTTTCATCCCAAGACAGTGCTGCGTGCGGGAGCAGGAATTTTTTATCGAACGGCAACGCAGTTGAATTCTACTGACGGATTCAGCCAGCGCACTTCCTATATCCGCTCACTGGATAGCGGCATCACACCCTCCGCCGGTCTGACCGGAAACTATTCACTGGAAAATCCGTTTCCGAACGGAATCATCGCGCCGACAGGTTCCGCGCTGGGCTTGTTGACGAACATTGGAAATGCTATTTCCTACGATTCGAGAAAGCGGCCCATTCCACGGACTTATGAATACTCGATGGGAGTTCAGCGCGAGCTGCCGTGGCGCTTGCTGGCCGATGTTTCCTATGCGGGCAGTGTCACGGTGCATGCCAGCCTGCCTCAGCAGCTGGATGCGGTGAGCGCCTCTGATTTTGCCAAGGGCACCGTGAACCCTTATTTTCTGAACCGCCAGTTGCCGAACCCGTTTGCGGGTATCCTGCCCTCGAATTCAGATCTGGGGAGCGCAACCGCTATTACCGCGAACTCTCTCATGCGGCCTTACCCTGCGTTCAACGGCATTCTGGTGACGAACAAAGCCTGGGCCCGCTACCGTTACGATTCGCTGCAGGTGCAAATGGAGAAGCGCGTACTGGATTCGGAAGCGGCGGGAATCCTTTCGTTCCTGTTCGCGTACACCTTCTCGAAAAGTTTTGAACAGAACCATCGTTTGAACGATTGGAACGACGCGGAAAAGCCGATTCATCAGTTGTCCAACGTTGACAAGCCACAGAACATCGCCTTCGCCGGCACCTGGGAGTTACCGGTCGGCTGGGGCCGGCGATGGATGAACGGTGTGCCGCGGTTCGCGGGTGCCTTCGTGAACGGCTGGACCGTGGATTGGATCTTTACCTATCTTTCCGGTTATCCGGTAGATAAGCCAGACGCGGTTTTCAGTTGCGCCAGCTATCTGGCTCCGAACGGGCAGACCGCGGACCACTGGTTTAACAGCGATCCACGATGCTATCAATCGCGCGCTCTGTTCACTTTGCGGACTACGGAAGACCGGTTCGCAAACATTAGAACCCCGGCCGCTCCGCAGATCAATGCCAGCTTAGAAAAATCATTCTGGCTAACGGAGCATAAGCAGCTGCAGTTCCGCGGCGAGGCCTACAATCTGGCTAACACGCCAATTTTTCCGGGGCCGAATACCAACTACAAAGACCCGCGTTTCGGCCAATTACCGTTGCAACAGAGCAATTCGCCGCGTTATGTGCAGATCGCGGCGAAGCTGGTTTGGTAGTGTCTAGATCTTAGTCGGCACAATTTCCAGTTCCGCAACAGTGGCCCGGGGAGGCATCTCCGCCACGGAGACGATAATTTCGGCAACATCTTCCGGCTGGAGTGCTTTGGCGATCAGTTCAGCCGACGGTTTGACTGGCCGCTTTTCCAGAATTTCGGATTCCACCAGACCCGGGTTCACCACGCAGGTGCGGATTCCGTTGTCTTTTTCTTCCACCCGAATCGCGTGGGCCAGACCAAGCAGGCCACGCTTCCCCGCCTGATAGGCGGCACCCGATACATCGGGAGTGGTTCCAGAGATCGAAGAGACGTAGATCAAGTGCCCCGCCCCTGCTTCCCGCATGGCAGGTAGCACGGCACGCGTGATGTAGTACGCGCTGTTCAGGTTGGTATGGAGCATGTGATCCCAGATATCCACCGTCAGGCGCTGCATGGAGCGATCTGGAGTGTTCGTGCCGGTGGCGAATACCAGAATATCGATGCGGCCCAGTTTTTCGCGTGCGTGGGCGGCAAGACGCTCCATTTGTGCTGGATCTGAGGCGTCCGCCGCGAAAACCTCGATGGAGGGAAGCTCCTGCTTTAACTGCGCCAGGCGGTCTTCACGCCGTGCACTCGCCATCACACGCGCACCTTTGTTTGCAAAAAGAACGGCGGTCGCGCGGCCGATGCCACTTGACGCGCCCACCACTAAAACTGCTTGGTCTTTCAGAGAAACTGCCATTTCGATAGAGTAGTTCAGATGAAAGCGCTGCTGCTGAAAAACTACAAAGAACTGGAATTAGTGGATATGCCGAAGCCCGAGCCCGGGCCGAATGAAGTGCGCGTGCGCGTGAAGGCGTGCGGCATTTGCGGCAGTGACGTGCACGGCTGGGATGGAAGCACAGGCCGCAGGATTCCGCCGTTGGTGATGGGCCATGAGGCCGCCGGTGAAGTGGATGCAATCGGTTCGGCGGTGAAGGGCTACCGGGAGGGCGAGCGGGTGACGTTCGATTCCACAGTATCCTGCGGCACCTGCTTCTTCTGTACGCAGGGCCAGATCAACTTGTGCGACAACCGCCAGGTGCTGGGCGTGTCATGCCAGGAATTCAGCCGTAACGGTGCCTTTGCTGAGTACGTGCTGGTACCGCAAAATATCATGTACAAACTGCCCGACGCATTGCCTTATGAGCATGCCGCGTTGATTGAGGCAGTTTCGATTGCGGTCCATGCGGTGAATATCACCCCGAAGAAGTTGGGGGGCACCGCCGTGGTGGTGGGCACCGGAATGATCGGCCTGTTGATTGTCCAGGCGGTGAAACTGGCTGGCTATACCCGTGTGATCGCGGTGGATCTGGATGACGCGAAGCTGAAAGTAGCAAGCCAGTTCGGTGCGACCGATACGCTCAATCCCAAGCATGTCGATGTACCGGCCCGAGTTGCCGAAATGACCGGCGGCCACGGAGCCGATGTGGCTCTTGAGGCCGTGGGTGCAGCCGGACCGATCAAGACCGCGATTCAAAGCGTTCGCAAGGGCGGCGCGGTGACGCTGGTCGGCAATGTGAGCCCCATTGTAGAAATTCCGCTGCAGGTTGTGGTGAGCCGCCAGATTCGGCTGCAGGGCTCTTGCGCGTCAAACGGGGAGTACCCGGAGTGCATCGACCTGCTGAGCCGTGGATTGATCCAGGTTGCACCTATCATCAGCGCGCTGGCTCCGCTGGAAGAGGGTGCTCAATGGTTCGAGAAGCTCTACAAGGGCGATTCGAACTTGATGAAAGTTGTCTTGCAGCCTTAGAGAATTGATGGTGGGCTCTACAGAATTCGAATCTGTGACCTCCTCCGTGTCAGGGAGGCGCTCTAACCAGCTGAGCTAAGAGCCCGCAAGGGACAAACTGTGAGTTTAGCATTAGAAATAAAGCTTAAGCGCTAGCTGGATTTGCCGGGAGGTTCGCTGGTACACAGTGGGGCTCCCGGCACTGGTAATTTTCGCAACTCCGCTGAAGCCGATTGCTGCATTTGGATTGTTAAATTGCGGAGTGTTCAGCGCGTTGAAGGCTTCGGCACGGAATTCCAGACGGCGGCTCTCGGTAAAACGGAAGTTCTTGAAAGCGGAGAGATCGATCTGTTTTGTGCCCGGCCCGCGCAGGATGTTCCGGCCTGAGTTTCCGAACGTGTACGGCGGAAGAGCAACAAAGGCTGAGGCATCGAACCATCGGTCAATGGTCCGCCCGGAAGAAGGCAATTCTCCCGATCCGATTCGGTTTGGAAATTGCGTGCCAGTGCCTGTATTCAGGTTGCTGGTCTGCAACACGGGCGTAAACGGCAGCCCGGTTAGCAGGGTGACGATGGTGTTCAATTGCCACCCGCCGACAATGGTGTTTACCAAGCCCGGTGCACTCGAAAGCAATCGCTTTCCGTGGCCGACTGGCACTTCGTAGGTGCCGCTGAGAGAGAGCTTATGCTTCACATCGAATGTGGAATCACCACGTTGCGCAGCCAGGTTACGGGAGTTCTGAATCGGGCTGTTGCTGGATTCACCGCTGGTGTCGTCGATACTGTGGGACCATGTCCACGCTCCCGAAAACCGAATGTCACCAAACCGCCTTTCAAAAGTGGTTTGCAGAGAATTGTAATTCGAGTTGCCCCAGGGAACTACGCCTGTGGAATCGCTCAGGTTGGGGTACGGGCGCCGGCTCACCACCGCTCCCGGACCAGGTGTGGCTTGATTGATATTCAGACCAACCACGTCCACATAAGTGCCCTTCCCTCCCACATAGGCGACAGAAACCACAAGCCCGGCGGCAAGTTCGCGCTGCACATTGAAATTCCATTCGTACATGGTGGAAGTTTTTCCGTCTTGCGGCCAATAGTAAAATCCGCTTCCCGCAATGGGCCAAAGATCAGGGCGGCTGGCGGGAAAGCCGGCTGAGAGCGGTTGAGCGGCAGCGAAGTTTGCAGCATCGTTCGTGGTAAGCAGCGTCCCGCTAAAGGGTGCATTTTTTGCTAGAGAGTTGCCTGAGGTCACGGTTTTGAAGCTGTAGAAGATTCCCGCGCCCGCGCGGATCACGATCTTCGGGGTCACATTGTAGGCGAAACCCAGGCGTGGCCCTAACTGCAGGGGGCGTCCAGCCAACACCGAATTATCCTTGAAGGGTGCGGTTCCTACGGGAACCAGAGTGCCGCCATTATCCGGAACGAACCCGGCAAGCCGGTTATGGCGCTCCTTCCACGAAGTGATGGAATCATTGCGAATGCCGGCGTTGATGGAAAGTTTCGAATTTACCCGCCAGTTGTCCTGAATGTAGGCGCTCAGATAAAAGCGCTGCAAATCGAAAAACTTTGTTACATCCAGCCGTGAGCTGATGGGGCGGCCCAGCAGAAAATCCGCCAAGCCGAACCCGGTGTAAACTCCCGTGAAATTGAATTGGCCGTTCGGGGAACCGGGTGAAAAGAAGGCAAACCGCCGGGACATGAAATCGAACCCAATTTTCAATTCGTGACGCCCTTTCACAAGGCTAAACGCCTGATCGATCTCCCAGTTATTGTTCACTTTTTGCAGGCTGCCGGCGCCGTCACCCAGGCCCGTTAATCCAGTAATATTTGTTGTGGTCAGGCCCGGTACTGCGCCGTGTACGTTCGCGTTCGGAATTCCCAGGTCTTCGGCCAGCGTCGGGAATTTGGTGTCTGAATCGTAGATACCTTGCACCAGCCTGGAATACCCCACACGCAACTCATAATATTTCGTTGCCCCAATCGAACGGCCATAACCCAGAACCGCCTGTTTACTTGGGATCAGGACGCGTCCCGGCCGGCCTGGGCCCGTGCCCACCGCCGGTTCCGGCAAATTGCCAGGGTTAAATGTGTCCGCGTTCTCATAGCTGAAGCG
>JAYTGM010000341.1:0-4668 GCA_043733425.1 Terriglobia bacterium | reverse complement strand
GCGGGGCATTACTGCTGACGCATTCGCATTCGTTGACGAACGTGAGGGAGGAATTGCTGGCGGAGTTGAGCCACGTGCCTCTGGCCCTGTTCGGGATTGCTGCTGGCTGGGCGCGGTGGCTGGAATTGAGATTGCCACCAGAAGACCGGCGAGGGCCGGGTGCCGTCTGGCCGGTTTGCTTTTCCATGGTGGGGGTGGTGTTGTTGTTGTACCGCGAGATGTAATTCGGCCCGGATCCAAATGAACAGATTGATTGACGAGAAGAGCCCATACCTGCTGCAACATGCGCGGAACCCAGTGGATTGGTACCCGTGGGGCGAAGAGGCTTTTGCGAAAGCGCGAGCAGAAGATAAACCGATCTTTTTATCTGTTGGCTATTCCACTTGCCATTGGTGCCATGTGATGGAACACGAAAGCTTTGAGCAGGAAGCGACGGCCGCGATCTTGAACCGGCATTTTGTTTCGATCAAGGTGGACCGGGAAGAGCGGCCCGATGTGGACCGGATTTACATGTCGTATGTTCAGGCGGCCACGGGCTCCGGCGGGTGGCCGATGTCGGTATGGCTGACGCCGGATTTGCATCCCTTCGTTGGCGGAACTTACTTTCCGCCAGACTCCCGTTACGGGCGGCCTGGATTCGGCGATGTGTGCGAGCGGATTGCGCGGGCGTGGCGGGAAGAGCGGCCGCGCATTGTGGAGAGCAGTGCGAAGGTGCTGCAGCAGTTAAGTGCGGCTTCCACACTGGAGCCTGGGGCTGCGTCAGCGGACGCGGCTGCTTTGGACCGGGCTTATACGCATTTCAGCCGGACATTCGATGAACAGCATGGAGGCTTCGGGGCTGCTCCTAAGTTCCCGCGTCCCGTGATCTTTAATTTTCTGTTGCGGCATTGGTCGCGCACGGGCCAGACGCGGGCCGCCGAGATGGTGACGGCAACTTTGATGGCAATGGCGCGGGGTGGGATGAATGATCAGTTGGGCGGGGGCTTCCACCGGTACTCCGTGGATGCTTATTGGTTTGTGCCGCACTTCGAAAAGATGCTTTACGATCAGGCGCAACTGGCGATGTCTTATCTGGAAGCTTTTCAGGTAACCGGTGAACCGCTGCTGCGGCGGGAAGTCACGCGTGTGCTGGATTATGTTTTACGCGAGATGACGGATGCGGAAGGCGGGTTTTATTCCGCTGAAGACGCCGACAGCGCGCCGGATGCGGCGGTACCGGCTCATAAATCGGAAGGGGCATTTTACATTTGGGAAGCTTCTGAGATTCAGGATCGTTACTTCGCGTTTCAGTTCGGGGTGGAAGAGCGGGGCAACGTGGAGAATGATCCCCACGGCGAATTCACGGGCCGCAACATTTTGTTCGAAGCGCACACCACGGAAGAGACCGCTCACCACTTCGATGTGCCCCTCAATGAGGTAATCAGGAGCGTGGAAGCCACCCGCGCGAGGCTGTTTCAGCAGCGGAACGGGCGCGCGCGGCCGTATCGCGACGATAAGATTCTGACTGCCTGGAACGGGATGATGATCCGGGCGTTTGCGCGTGCAGGGGCGGTGTTGGAAGACGCCCGATATACAGGGGCGGCACGCCGGGCTTCGGATTTCATCAAAGCCAAGCTCTGGAAAGACGGCACTTTGCTGCGGCGGTATCGGGAAGGCAGCGCGGCGGTTCCGGGGTTCTTAGATGACTATGCAGGGCTAGTTAGCGGCCTGCTGGAGCTTTACCAGTGCACGCTGGAGCAGGCCGATCTGGCCTTCGCGGTGACGTTGGCAGAGCGCCAAAGTGTGCTCTTCGAAGATAAAGAGCACGGTGGTTTTTTCAGTACCGCAGAAGGGCAAGGCGACCTGGTTTTGAGAATGAAGGACGATTATGATGGCGCTGAACCGGGAGCGAATGCCGTCGCTGCCATGAACCTGCTGTTGCTGGCCCGTTTTACCGGGCGCGGGGAGTTTGACGAATCGGCACGCAAGCTATTTCACGCGTTTCGGTCTCGCATCAACGATGCGCCGTATGCTGTGCCGCAACTGCTGGCCGCCTTCGAATATTCGCTGGCAAGCAAGAAAGAGGTGCACTTTTCGGGGGATGCCGAATCACCGGAGGGTAAGGCGCTGCTGCGTGAGTATCATTCGAAATTCCGGCCGTTGTTCAGCATGGCGCGGGGCGAGGAGGCGGGCCCTGCTTCGGTGACGGTTTGTGAAAACTTTGTATGCCAGTTGCCCACCAGTAACAGAGAGAGATTCGGCGAATTGCTACAATAGCGCCGATGGCACGCCAAGACGCGACTTTGATGGGTAACCCGATTACGCTGATCGGGCCGGAATTGAAAGTGGGAGATACGGCACCGGATTTCCAGTGCGTAGACGTTGGGCTGAAGCCGGTGACGCTTCAGGACACGGGCAGCGCCGTTCGCATCTTCAGCGTGATTCCATCGCTGGATACACCGGTTTGCGACGCGCAGACCAAGCGGTTCAACGAAGAAATTGTGAAAATGGCGGGCGTGGAAGTTTATACGGTTTCGATGGATCTGCCCTTCGCGCAAAAGCGGTGGGGCTCGGCCTTCAATGTGGACCGGGTGAAGATGTTATCCGATCATCGCGACGGGTCCTTCGGTGCGAATTATGGCACGTTGATCAAGGATTTAAGGATTGAAAGCCGGGCAATCTTTGTGGTGGACAAAGAGAACAAGATCCGATACGTGGAATACGTAAAGGAAGTTGCTGATTACCCGAACTACGACGCGGCGCTGGCTGCGGCGAAGAGTTCTTAAGCAAACCGGGAGTCCGCTCTGCCCCCAGTTCAATTCGGCCTTTTACGAACGCTGCAAAGCGTGGTGGACCGCGTTGCTGGAGGAGCGTCAAATCCGCTGGTGCGGGGCGGTATCACCATCGGCGCCGGTATTATTATCGGCAACCTAATTGGGTTCGGGCGGGTTGCCATTACCGCTTACCTGCTGGGCACATATGCACATGCCGATGCGCTGGCCGTTGCGATTGGGCCCATTGACACACTGAATTCAGTCTTGATCAACACGATGGTTTTTGCCTTCGTGCCCATGCTGATGCTACGCGAAGGCGCGGACCGCACGGCGCTCTTCCGTAAAGCTAACCGCGTGTTTACATGGCTGTTTGCAGTGCTCGCAACCAGCATTATTGCGTGCGCGCCGGCCTTGATTCATGCGCTGGGCCCGGGTCTTGCGGCCGAACAGGTCCCGGTGGCCATTAACATTTTGCGAATCACCGCGCTGACCACTTTATTTGCCGGTGTAACGGCCATGCAATCGGCAATTCTTTTTACAGAGCGACGGTTCGGGCCATCTGCGTTTTACCAGGCTTGTCTGAATACGTTTACGATTGCGGGGGCGCTTTCGTTGTGGAAAGTGGCCGGTATCTACGGTTTCGCGCTGGGCTATACAGTGGGTTCCTGTGTGCAGTTCGCGCTGGTCTGGTGGTGTGCGCGCGGCTTTCGGCGTTTGCCGGAAACACCCAATTTTCCCACGCCGTGGCGTGAGTTGGTAGCTAAGCCGGGCACGTTCTTGATCTATGCCGGGTTGATCGCGCTCAATCTGATTGTGACGCGCGCTCATGCCACGCAGGCGGGCCCGGGCATGGCGGCGGCGTTCGATTACTGCATACGCTGCGTGAATGTTGTGGTGGCGTATCTGGTTTCGCCTTTATCGAATTCACTGCTGCCGGAAATTGCGCGGCTCAGGATGCGGAACAGGATTGCGGATGCCTGGCGCCTGGTGGACAGGACGACCGTGATTGCGGCTACGACGGCAGTGGCCGCGTGTCTGATAGCGGAACTACTGCGCAAGCCCATCTTCACGTTACTGTTCCAGCGCGGAAATTTTACGGCGGACTCCACCGCACTGGTGAGCGCGGTGTTTCTGGGATTCGCGCCGAGCCTGATCGGGTGGAGTCTGCTGGAGCTGACATCGCGAAGTTTGTTCGCGATGAATCAACCGTGGCTGCCCCTGTGTGCGGCGGCAATACCTGTGCTGTTCAATATCGGTGTCACTGCCATTCATCCGACACACGATCCGGAAGCGATCGCTTTGGGGGCTTCTGTGGGGCTGCTCCTGGCATTTGTTGTGCTTTACTCGGTGGCCCATTTGTGGAGAAGGCGCGAGCCGGCTGCCGTCATCGCGGTGGAAGATCCGGTGGAAGAGCCAGCGGAAGAACTGGTTATTTACTAGACGCGTTTGCGAAGACGCGGTCAATCACTTCCATGTTGCGGAGTGCGTCTTCAAGTGGCGTTGGTACTTCTGTATTGTCCAGGATGGCGCGAGAGAAGGCGTCACCCTGCAAGGTGTATTGATCGCAGGCGGGAAACTCTTCCGTGCTCTGGCCATGCGGCGTATCGATGAATATTCGGCTCGGCCGATCCGGCGGGGCGTTGAAGGGAATTTCGATTTCGACGCGCCCTTCCGTGCAGAGCAGTTGCACGCGCTGGTAAGGAATGAGCTGCGTTGAGCAAGTGAAGATAGCGTGACCGGACGGGAAGGAGAGGAGCGCGGAAGTGAGGCGGTCCGTGTGCATGGCAGGGTCACGGTCAATGGCGCTCTGCACCGCCGTGGGTTCTTCAGCAAACATCCAGCGGGAAATTTGGATGGCGTAGCAGCCGATATCCATCAGAGCACCGCCGCCGTATTCGGGAATGTTACGGATGTT
>JAYTGM010000340.1:0-12201 GCA_043733425.1 Terriglobia bacterium | reverse complement strand
TGCATGAGTTTTCGCAGACGGCCGACCTGGTGGATTGGAAGGCCACACCTTACTTTTATGCGAGCGCCGATTCCACACCGCTGCTGATTATGACGGTGGAGGACTATGTGCGGACTTCTGGAGACACGGAGTTTTTGAAAGCGCACTGGGGTGAGATTCAGAAAGCTTATGCGTTCACGCGGGCGCATGATTCGGATGGCGACGGCATTTACGAGAACACAGAGGGCACGGGCTGGGTGGAGAGCTGGCCGCCGAAGATGCCGCATCAGGAAATTTATCTGGCGGCGCTGGACCAGCAATCGTGCGGGGCGATGGCGAAGATGGCTGGTCTGATGAATGATGCGCGGCTGGCGCAATCGGCGGGTGCGCAGGCGGCGCTGATTCGGGGCAAGATGGAGAGCGAATATTTCGATCGCGATGCGAATTTCTATGCGTTCAGCCGGAACGCGGATGGCACGTTGGACCGCACGGCGACGGTGTTTCCGGCGCTGTCGTGGTGGAACGGAACGATGTCGCTCGAGAATGCCGGGGGCATGTTGAGCCGGTGGGCTTCCGATGAATTTTCGACGGATTGGGGCATGCGCGATCTGAGCCGGAAGGCGGGAATTTATGACCCGATCAGTTACCACCAGGGTTCGGTATGGCCGCTGTATACGGGCTGGACGGCGGTTGCGGAATACCGGGCGGGGCGCTCGATTTCCGGCTACGCGCATCTGATGCAGAACGCGATGCAGACGTTTACACAGGACGCGGGGGCGGTGACGGAGTTGCTTTCGGGAGATTATTTTCAGCCGTTTGGGAGAAGCAGTTCGCACCAGTTGTGGAGTTCGGCGATGGTGCTGACGCCGGCGCTGCGGGGGCTGTTCGGGATTGAGGCGGACGCACTGAAGGGGCAGTTGACGATTCATCCACAGCTTCCGGCGACGTGGGAAAGTGCGGAGTTGCGCAACGTGCCGGTGGGGAAGGACGAGTATCAGGTGAAGATGAATCGCGTGCGGGACAAGTTGCGCGTGGAGGCGAGTTCACCGACGGGGAAACCATACAAGATGGAGTGGGCACTGCCGGCGATTGAGATTGAGCTGCCGCATGCGCTGCCCATGGCGGGGTCGCGAACGATGCAACCGAAGGTGATTGGGCAGGAGGAGCGGGCGCGGGGTTCGGTATTTGAGATCGCGGCGCCGGTGGGCACGGTGATGGATCTGCCGCTGCGGATGAATCGAGCGAACGTAAAGATGACGGGCGGGATGATTAGGGATGGCAAGCTTCACATTGAAGTGCCTGGCGAGGGAGCGGTGAAGGTGATGTTCACATGGTGATGGCGGCTCTGCTATTTCTGGCGGCGGCAAATATTACGGTTACCGCGGAGCGCGCTAGTACGGAGCCAGTGCTGGCCCCGAGCCTTCCGTGGAACGCGACGGGCTTGTTTAACCCGACGGCGATTTCGGTGAATGGGGAGACGGTGCTGCTATTCCGCGCCACTGATGCGAAGATGACGTCGCGAATCGGGTATGCGAAGAGCAAGGATGGGGTGCATTTTCAGGCGAATGCGGAACCTGTTCTGGTTCCCGAGGCAGCTTACGAGAAAGACGGCGGGGTGGAAGATCCGCGCGTGGTGAAGATTGGGGGCACTTACTACCTGACTTACACGGGTTACAACCTAAAGGACGCGCAACTGTGTCTGGCGACGTCAGTTGACTTAGTGCATTGGACGCGGAAGGGAGTGATGCTGCCCGCTTACAAAGGCACGTGGAATACGAAGTGGACGAAGAGCGGCGCGATCATTCCGGAAAAGATCAATGGGAAGTGGTGGATGTATTATCTGGGCACGCGCACGGATGCTGACGGCAAAGACCGCGATTACATGGGGCTTGCGACGTCTGGCGATTTGGAACACTGGGCGGATGCGACGCAGGCTCCAGTATTGCCGCGGAGGGCGGGGGCTTTCGATTCGCGTGTGATGGAGCCGGGACCCACGCCGCTGATGACGAGCGCGGGGATACTGGTTTTGTATAACGGGGCGAGTGAAGATCTGGTGTATGGCCCGGCCTGGGCGCTGTTCGACAAGCGCGACCCGGGGAAGCTGATTGCGCGGGCGGAGAAAGCTTTTCTGGTGCCGGAACTTGCGTGGGAGAAGAAGGGCATTGTGCCGAACGTGATTTTTTTGGAGGGCGCTGTGTTTGGGCGCGAAGTGAACGGGACGATTGAGGGACGGGGGTATTACGGGGCTGCGGATACGGTGATTGGCTTGGTTAAGATACGGATTCAGGTGAAGTGAAGGTCCGACGGACAACTTGCTATGCTCACCGGATTATGTTTCGGCTTTTTCTATACCGGCATCTTTCGTAATTAGCTGTTCTTGCGCCCCACGTAAAGTAGGAAGGGGCTTAAGGCTGCTGATTCAAATGAGCGATGTTTGCAGGTCCTATACATTAAAATTGTCAGCACAGCCTGAGCTTTCCCGGCGATGCTCAATACGATCTGACCAAATTTTTTCCCTCGTGGCTCACAAGCCAAGGTTAGATGTGCCATTCCCTGGTAGTCAGAGTAGAGAGGAGTCATGCCTGGGATTTCGAACAGCTTGCGGAACACGCTCCGCTTCATGATAGTCAGGTTGTGTTTAGGCAGGCAAGACTTGTCGATCAAACGCGCGAGGACATAATTTAGACCACGGAGCCGCGGGATTCGCACTATTAAAGTGCCTCCTGGAGCCAGCATATCAACATGACTCTGGATCACAGACTCAAGCTTGTCAGCGAAGAAGTGCTCAATCACTCCCAGGCTGATGACCAGATTGAATTGGCCTCTTGCCTGTTTTTGAAACTCATCACCAAAGGCGTCTGCCTCAAAAACATGAGCCGCGGGGAAGCCGGCCCTGTTGAAGTTTGCTCTGGTCTGTAGGCAACCCGGGGCGCTGTATTCAACTCCGTATGGGATATACCCCAATTTCTTGTTTATAGCGAGAATGTTCTCCCCTGGAGCTGCTCCGATTTCGATGGCTTTTGAGTGAACAGCGAAAGACAACAGCCTCGGCAAAATGACGTCCATGAAGTTGAACTGAGCATATGATTCGCTCAGCTTGTCTACTCCAGCCAATTTTCTGCCAAGGCGAGCTAAAAGCCCTGGCGTGTGATTGTTGCAAACTTCGCGCGACGCAGACCAGGTTTCATGAACGCCATCCCAGTAAGCTTTCGTCGTGAGAACCTGAGCAGATTCTCTGGCCTTAATAACCGTCGATATCATCATGCTAGTTGTCGGAAGTATATCGCATGGTAAGTAATCGGATATTACTGAGCGGGTTTTAATTTTTGCAAGAGCGCTAGAATCGCTTTTGCTTCTTGCAGGCGGCTTTCCTGAATGAGGGTCTTGCCTGGCATTTAGTGGGCTGAGGAGTTTCTGGGGTCCATCTGCACAGCGCGGTGGAGCATTCCTTCCTCGTTTGAGAATTCGTTCCGTTTGAGGTAGCTTTTGCCGAGAAGGATTTAGGATCCGCTGGAGGAAGTGCGCCTGGGGCAATTTTGCATCGAGCGCGAGCGCCTGCTGCAACTGGGCTTCGGCCTCATCATTCAGTTCCTGGCGGAGCGTCATCTGGCCGGGGATGAGGTGCGCGGCGGCGGAATTGGGGGCGACTGCGAACATTTCGGCGAAGGCCTGGACGCTGTGGGGCACGTCGTGGACCTGCAGGTAACTGCTCGCGAGCATGTAGGCGCTCTCATTGGTGCGCACGGCGTCTTTGAGGATGGAGATGGCGTCGGCATAGCGGCCCAGGAGATAGAGGCTTTCGCCACGGAGCAGGGCGGATTCCTTGTAGGCGGCGGAATCGGGCTTTTCGGTGAGCATCGCCTTCTGAAACTGCTCCGCAGCGCTTGCTGGTGTTCGGCAGCCTGCGCCAGAACGGAAAGCAGGAGCAACTGCGCGGTGAACAGGCTCCTAGTATAATTGCGGTGCTTTGAGGTTTCTCAGTTGCCTTCTTTTATGTGTTGCGCTGGCGCGGGCGGAAACCGCATCGGCGCTCACGAGCAGGGCCGAGCAGAGAATTCGGGCCAGCGACCAGGCGGGTGCGGTGCAGTTGCTGGAGCAGGCGGCCTCCGCGGAGCCGGTGAGCGCGGAAGAGGAAGATTTAATCGGTTTCCTGTATGCGGTGCTGGGCCGAGGCGCGAACTCAATCGAGCATTTTCAGAGGGCGATTGGTGCGGCTCCGGATCTGGCGGTGGCGCGGTATCACCTGGGCGTGGCTTACTGGCTGCAACAGAACCCGACAGAGGCGATTCCGCAACTGGAGCGGGCGGTGGTGCTGGCACCGGACAATTTCGATTACAGCTTGCGGCTGGGAACGGCGTTCTTAGAGACGAGCCACTACGCGGAAGCCTTGCGGGAGCTGAAAAAATCTATTGCGCTGAATGGCGCGAACGGGCTTGCATGGAACAGCCTGGGCCATGCGCTGCAGAAAAGCGGGGATCTGGACGGGGCGGTTCAGGCTTACGAAAAGGCCGTGAGCCTGAACCCGGCCGATGACCTGTGGCGTAACGATTACGGATTCATGCTGGTGGAAACGCGCAAGGCCGACCAGGCCTTAGCGGAATTCCGAAAGATTCTTGCGCATGACCCGGAAAACTCAGGCGTCCGGGTGAACGTGGGCTATGCCTATATCAAGAAGGGCGAATATACGCTGGCGGAAAAGGAATTTCGCCTGGCATTGACGAAAGATCCGGCCTCGGCTTCGGGCCACTACGATCTGGGGATCGCTTTGAAGCAGCAGGACAAGTTGGAGGCTGCCGAAAAGGAATTGTCTGAAGCCATCCGCCTGGAGCCCGCGCTCGCGGAAGCCCACTACACACTGGGAATCACGTTTTGGCAGTTGGGCAACTTCGCAGGCGCCATCGCGGAAATGCGCGCCGCCATTGCGGTGCGCCCCGAGTACGCCGAAGCTCATTATATGTTGGGCACCACTCTAAAACAGAGTGGCGATCCGGACGGCGCTATTCCGGAATTGCGAGAAGCCATCCGTCTGGACCCGGAAACGCCGGGCCCCTTCAACATCCTGGGGCAGATTCTCCGAACCAAGGGCGAAACAGCGGCCAGCGCGGAACTGTTTGCCCGCGCCGCGAAACTGAAGCAGCATCGCGAGGCCCAGATCGGCAATGCGTTGAATCAAGGCATGGGTTCCTACGCCCAGCCCGTGCGACCGCGATGAGGAGGTGGGATACCTTAGTTCCTGACAAGTGCTTAGCGGCGGTGCCAACCAACGAGTTCCGTCCGCACGGGAACTCCGCCCCGAATTTGAGTACGGATTACCGCCTCAAACGGTGACGTAATTTTCCCGTTCCGCGAGCCGGTCAGCTTGGTGAGCAGCTCTTCCAGACTTTTCGGGCGGCAGACGTATTCCACGGCCGCCTGGGTTCCCAGTGTGGTTATACCGGCCAGGATCAACACGTTGTGCTGCGACGTCAAGCCGGGAATCATCTGAATTACCGCAAAGTCGTCCGTCAGCGGATTTTCGGTTGAACCGAAGTATCGATCCTTCTCACCTGGGCGGGGGTGGATATTGACAATGGCCAAATCGCCCCGGTGCGGCCCCTCCGTCTGAACCCGGAACACAAAATCCTGCGCTTCAGGAATTTGACGCAAGGACAGGTTCTCCGACGGTGAGCCGATAAAAACAATGTCGCTGTTACGCGCGTCGTCCCAGGAGATCAGGCGCCCGCGTTTGACTCGAATCGTCGAGTTAAATGTTGCTGAAAGGCGGTCCAGCTCATGGATTCCCATCACTTCGCCCACACCTGTGTAGTGATCGAAAATGCGACTTTCCGAGTCTACGCCCTTTTGAAAGTACCGTAGTCCGGTTTCCGGGCGCCCGACAAACTCGGCATTGCTGAACACGACAAGAGGATGCTCACTTCCTTCGAAAAAACTATGCCAAAACTCGCGAACGGCAGCCGGAGGAGTGGGCGTCCTGCTGCGCGCGGCCGCAAATCCCAAGCAGGCGGTAATGGCTGCAAACACCAGTCCGGCTAACAATCGCCTGTGTTCACTCCAAAAAATGAAGAAGACACGCCGTGGTTTAACGGCAACCGTGTTCGGAGCGGGGACCTGCGAATCTACAAACGGGGGTGGGACCGGCATCTCTTCGCGCCGATGAAAAACCAAAGAATACGATCCCCTGGGAATCTCCACCACGTAGAACGTTCCCTGGTGCTCGGCGTAGTATTCCATCAGCTTCGTCCTGAGCCGGCCGGTTTGCACGCGAACTGTGGAATCCAGCCGAGGATCAAAGCTTTCGGCACGATGGAATACGCGCGTGGCGAGCTCGTATTCTTTTATCGAAACGCCGGGCTGCTCCAGACTACGCTTAGCCAGAAAGAGTAATAAGCCGCGCAACGAGTCTGAATGCTGCAAGATT
The DNA here is from genome assembly GCA_043733425.1 of Terriglobia bacterium. GTDB lineage: Bacteria > Acidobacteriota > Terriglobia > Bryobacterales > Bryobacteraceae > JALYXI01. The sequence goes on along the minus strand of JAYTGM010000340.1, from coordinate 5,804 downwards.
TGGCTCGACGTTAGCCGCTCCAATTCTTTAATTTTCTCCTCTTCAACGTAGGAGAGATCCCCAATCTCAGCCATATCGCCCCTTGTAACACTGGTGTAACACAGGCTTTTGTATTGAAATTAAAGCGTTTAAACTTTGTAACAGTATCATACGCCAAAAAACTTGCCGCACTACCGGTTCCTGAAATAGACTACAAAAACTTCAGTTACGGTCTATTCTTCCAAGGAGAAGATTGATGAAAAAGCGTCTCAAAGTTCTTTTCAGCGTTTCGGCAGTACTTTCCCTTATTCTGACAGCAGCTACGCCTTTTGCGTATTCCCAGCAGGTTTACGGAACCATCCTCGGCACCGTAACGGATGCATCGGGTGGGGGTGCGGCGAATGCGAGGGTGATGATTACCGACCAGGATAAAAACACTCGCTTCGAGGTCAGCACGAACGAATCGGGCAACTATACAAAAGGGCAGCTAATTCCTGGTAACTATAAGGTTGAGGTTGAGCTAACCGGATTTCGCAAAGCGGTCAGCAATACCGTGGTGGTGAATGTCGATCAAACGTCCCGGCTGGACGTCGTGCTTGAGATTGGCAGCACTGCGGAAAGCGTAGAGGTATCGGCAGCCAGTCCGCTTCTCCAAACCGACCGAGCGGATGTCGCCACTACTTTCACGTCGCAGCAGTTGATCAATCTTCCCAATCTAAACCGAAATTTTCAGTCATACGAACTGCTGACCCCCGGGACGGTGCGCACAAACTGGCAGCACGCTTCGAGTGAGAATCCGCAGGGCAGCGTCCAAATCATGGTTAATGGCCAGCATTTCAGCGGGACCGGCTTCCAGTTGGATGGTACGGAAAATCAGTCCCCCATCCTGGGCATTATTGCCATCAACCCGAATCTCGATTCCATTGTGGAATCGAAAATTGCCGGCCAGAATTATGACGCGGAGTTCGGCTACGCCGGCTCTGGCATTGCAATCGCGTCAACCAAAAGCGGCAGCAACCAGCTCCATGGCACTGCCTTCGAATATCTACGGAACAATTCCGGCGGCTTTGCCGATTATGCGCGCAACCCGTTCAACTCGGCCGAAAACAACGGAGTTCCCCCGGTGCGCCGCAACCAGTTCGGCGGTTCCATCGGTGGAGCGATCATTAAGGATAAGCTGTTCTACTTCGGCGATGCGCAGTTGCTTCGCCAGCGCCTTGGTTCCACCGCCAAAACGTCAGTTTTGAGCGCGGCGGCGCGCGGTGGCAACTTCAACGAATATCTGCGGCCCATTGCCGACGCCACCATGGTGCAGACTACCGAGGGCAATTTTGTTCCTCTGCAGCAGAATTTGGTGTTCGACCCCACCACGGGTAGCCCCACGACCGGCCTCGGTCGCCGCGCCTTCCAGACCAATGGCATCCTGAACGCGATTCCCACCTCACGGCTTGATCCTCGCGCCCAGAAGATTTTGAGTCTGCTGCCTTTACCAAATGCCGCGGGTGAAGCGGGTGCTCCCTTCCGCAACAACTTTGCGGGTTCAGGATCTTCCGCATTCGACAGCAACCAATGGGACACGCGGATCGATTATTTCATCAACCCCAAATCTTCTTTTTTCGGACGTTATAGCTCAGCCAACTTCACGCAGGTGGCTCCGGGTATCTTCGGCACCATCGCGGGAGGAGCCGCTCTCGACAACGTCAATTTCGCCGGTATTTCCGACGTGCTCGATCAATCGATCGCCATCGGGTACACACGCACCATTAGCCCCACCACCATCCTCGATGTGAGATTCGGATATCTACGAATTGCGCAACAGGTGCTCCCCTTGGACTTCGGCACCACGCCCGCCAAGGACGCTGGTATCCCCGGCCTGAATCTCGACAACACTTTCACTTCAGGCTTACCAGGATTTTTCTTCGAAGGTGACCCAGGTACGAGCCTTGGATACAAGTTGGGCGGTGTCAACGGCGACGGACATTGCAATTGCCCGCTGACCGAAAGAGAGCAGCAGTATCAATTCACCGGCAACCTCACCAAAATCCAGGGGAATCACAATCTGAAGTTCGGTGCGGACATTCGCTATGCCCTCAACCTGCGAGTGCCGAGCGATAGTCATCGCTCCGGAGAACTGCATTTCCGCAGCAACGATACAGGTTATGTACCCTCCGCCGGAGCTGGAACACAGCAGGGCCTCGGTTTTGCGAGCGCTGAGCTGGGCCAAGTGAATTCGTTCAATCGCTACGTGGGCACCACCACCACAGCCGCCGAGCGCCAGAAGCGCTGGTTCTTTTACGGTCAGGATCAATGGCGCGTTACGCCGAAGTTGACCGTCAACTATGGCCTGCGTTGGGAACTGCTGTTCCCCGAAACGGTGAATGCGAAGGGCAATGGCGCTCAGCTAGATCTAAGTACCGGTGAAATTGCAGTGTTCGGCGTAGGCAAAGTCTCCAATCATGGCATTCAGAACATGAATTATATGAACTTCGCGCCGCGGGTTGGAATCAGCTACCAGTTCAACACAAAGACAGTGGTGCGCGCGGGCTACGGTTGGAGTTATGAACTCGGGACGTTCGGATCCACCTTCGGCCACAACGTAACACAGAATGTGCCGATCCTCGCCAATCAGCAGGTCAATCCCGCTAATTCCTTCAGCGGTGTGTTTACGCTGGCTCAAGGCCCGCCAGCTCCCACATTCCTTCAGCCCGATCCGACCACCGGTCGGTTCAAGCTGCCGGACGGAATCAACGGAAAGGCCCGCCCCACCGACGTGCGGCTACCGCGCGTGATGGCCTACAACATTACGGTACAACGCCAGCTGGGTAAAGATTTCACCGCATCGGTCGGGTATGTTGGCAATCAGGGACGGCACACATTTTTCGGTGACGGTCCGAACTTCGACGTGAACCAGCCCAGCTTCATTCCGGGCGTTTCCGATCAGAACGTACGCCGCCCGTACTTTGCGAAGTATGGCTGGACGCAAGGTATCGATTACTACTGCAATTGCGGCAACAATAAATACAACTCATTGCAGGCCCAGGTGGAAAAGCGCTATTCCGGTGGCTACACATTGAGCGGCAACTACACCTATCAGTATGCGAAGGGCGACGGAGGAGATTCTTACACCATCCTCTACAACCGCGCGCTCGGCTATGGCAACAAGGACTTCTTCCCCCACCACCAGATCACTGCGGCCCAGAATTATGAGGTGCCGTTCGGCCGCGGCCGTAAATACGGCAGTGGTATGAACCGTTTAGTAGATTACGCGGCCGGCGGCTGGAATCTAAACGGCGTGACCACGTTTTATAGCGGACGCCCGTTCACGCCGTCCATCGGCAATCTGCCGAGTGGCGCAATCCGGCCCGACGTGGGACCGAACAACCGCCCGGACAAGGGAAGCGGCGACCCCTACGCCAAGGATCAGAACCGCGATCACTGGCTGAACTCCGGCTTGGGCGGCGCGTTCCTTGTGCCGGCCAACAACACTTTCGGCAATTACGGAGTCAATACTTTACAAGGCCCGATCTTTGTCAATCAAGACTTCAGCGTTTCAAAGCGCTTCTCCGTTACCGAGCATTCCGCAGTGGAGTTCAGGACGGAATTCTTCAATGTATTCAACCACGCCAACCTTGGAGATCCTAACAACGATGTAACTGGTAGCAACTCGGGCACGATCACGGGCCTGGCTCCCAACTACGAGATGCGCCGGCTGCAGTTCGCACTTCGGATAAGCTTCTAGGAGAGAGGTTTCCGAATCAGTAGCTTGGTAGGGTGGCTATGTTTGTTGTGGTTAGCCGTAGCGAGCGACGCTCATTTGAAGGGCGTCGCCGCCTACGAACGGCGGGACTATGCCCACGCCGTACAATCGCTTCAGCAATCTGTCGAGAGTGAAAAGCCAGACAGTGCAGAATACCAGGAGTCCGCGCTGCTGCTGGGCCAGAGTTTTTATTTAACCAGAGCATTCCCAGCCGCTGTTCCGTGGCTGGAGAAAGCGGGCGCCTACCCTACTCATACCGCGGAAGTACTTTACATGCTGGGCACGGCGTATACCCAAACCGGGCAGCCCGGGAAGGCTACCGCAATCTTCGCCAAGCTTTTCGGTGTGAAAGGAGATTCGGCCGCCGGCCACCTGATCGCGGGGCAGATGCTGCTTCGATTCGAAATGGAAGGCCCATCGGAGAAAGAACTGCTGCAAGCTCTCGCACTGGATCCGAAAATTCCCGAAGCGCATTTCATGCTGGGTGAAATCGCTCTGTACCGTGGAGAGATCGATAAAGGGCGGCGGGAATTTGAGTTGGAAATAGCTGGCAATCCCAACTTCAGTACTTGCTATTACCGGCTGGGCGACGCCTATACGCGCCGCGAACAATGGGCCGAAGCAATCACCGCTCTCCAGCGATCCATCTGGTTGAACCCGAATTTCAGCGGACCGTATATTCTGTTGGGAAAGGCATACCAGAAGACCGGCGAGCTCTCTAACGCGGAAGGCACTCTGCGGCGCGCGATTCAGCTAGATCCGCAAAACTACTCCGCGCACTATATCCTTGGGCAAACTCTTATCCAACTGGGGCGTATCCCTGAAGGGAAGCAAATGCTCGAACGCTCGCAGCAGTTGCGGAAACCGTAGTGGCAATGCCGTCCCGAAGAACCGTCCTGAAGTCTCTCTGCGCCACCGCCACCGTCTTCAGCTTCGATCAACTTCTAGCGGGGACCGGCCTGGGGGTGCGTTTCACGAATGTCGCGCGCGAAGCAGGTTTGCGCACGAAGACGATTTTCGGCGCGGAACGCAGTAACAAGTATTTGCTGGAAACAACGGGCTGCGGCGTGGCCTTCATCGATTACGACAACGATGGGTGGCTTGACCTTTTCTTCGTGAACGGTACCCGGTTTCAGACCGAGCAACTCACGGGGGCGAAACCGGTGAGCCACCTTTACAAGAACAATCGCGATGGAACGTTTACCGATGTGACGGTGAAAGCGGGGGTAGCGCGGACGGGCTGGGGGCAGGGTGTCTGCGTGGGGGATTACAACAACGATGGCAACGAAGATTTATTCGTGAGCTATTGGGGGGATTGTTCGCTCTACCGAAATAACGGGAACGGAACGTTTACGGATGTGGCGCAGAAGGCCGGGGTGACGACGCGCACCACGACTGGGCTGCAGCGCTGGAACACGGGGTGCGCGTTTCTGGATTACGACCGCGATGGGCATCTGGATCTTTACGTAGCCAACTATATCGATTTCGATTTGAAGACCGCGCCGCTTCCGGAGAGCGGCCCGTGCCTATATAAGGGGCTGACGGTGGCTTGCGGGCCTCCGGGGCTTGCCGGTGCGAAGGACATCCTGTTCCACAACAACGGCGATGGCACGTTTAGCGATGTATCGGCGAAGGCCGGCATTCTGAAGAAGCAGGGCACCTATGGCCTGGGCGTGCTGGTGGGCGATTTCGATAATGATGGATGGCCCGATATTTACGTGGCCGATGATTCCAGCCCGTCGGCGCTTTGGAAGAATAACCGCGACGGCACGTTCACCGACATCGGGGTGGAGGCAGGAGTGGCGTTCGGACCCGACGGTAAGACACAAGCCGGCATGGGCGTCTCCGCGGCCGATATTTACGGCGATGGCAAGCTGGCGATCTTTAAAACAAATTTCGCGGGCGATACTTCCACGCTGTATCGCAATCTGGGCGAGGGCGCGTTTGAAGATATGACGTTTCAATCAGGTCTGGGGCGCAATACGAGGTTTCTGGGGTGGGGTGCCAGCTTTCTCGATTTCGATAACGATGGCTGGCCTGATATTTTGACCTGCAATGGGCATGTTTA
>JAYTGM010000339.1:0-4694 GCA_043733425.1 Terriglobia bacterium | reverse complement strand
ATTCTCCGCGTCGAAAGGCGGTGGCGCATTCTGGAACGGAGACCGAATTCATATCTCGAACATCACCGCGCGCGGTCAGGCTTTGATTTGCGTGAACGGATTCTCCTACATGCGAAGGTTCCCATTCGCGGACAACCTGCTCGAATTTCTCGAGACCTTCTGGACGGTCCGCAGCATGGGTGGGTGCGTTGACGCCATGCTGGTCTCTTCGGGGCGCGCCGATGTCTGGCTGGAAGCTCAAGCCAAGCCCTGGGATTTGGCGCCATTGAAGATCATCGCGAACGAAGCCGGTGCCGTGACGTTCGATTTCGAAGGGAAGGACACCATTTATGGCGGGACATTTGTGATCACAGTCCCAGCCCTGGCCGATGAAGTGAAGCAATTCGTCAGGCTGAAGAGCAAACTGTGAAAGTTGCCGAGCTGACAGCCAAGGGCGAATTCACCATCGTCGATCGCGAGCCTCCCAAGCCCGGCCCGGGTGAACTGTTGGTCCGCGTTGCGGCGACGGGAATTTGCGGATCGGACATGCACGCGTTCTCCGAAGGCGGCGTGGGCGATTCGCCCTGCAAGTATCCAATGGTGCTGGGGCATGAGCCTTCAGGCGTAGTGGAAGGCGTGGGCGAGGGAGTTACCGGATGGGCTCGCGGGGACAGGGGCTCATTAGAACCGGCGATCTTCTGCTACCACTGCCGATTCTGTCTAGCGGGGCACAATAACCTCTGCGAAAACCTGCGCTTTATGAGCACCTCGACGGAGCCCGGTTTCTTCCGCGAACTGGTGACTTTGCCCGCCATCAACATGTTCCCCATCAAGGCGACAACCAGCCTGGGTGCCGCCACTCTGGTAGAGCCGCTTGCGGTGATACTGCACACCTTCGATCTGGGCGGTTTCAAAGCAGGGGAGAGCGCCATTGTGGCGGGCGCGGGGCCGATCGGGCTGCTCACCATTGCTCTTCTGAAGCTGATGGGTGCCAGCCGCATATGGGCTGTGGAACCCTTGAAGCATCGCCGCGAGATGGCGCGTGCGATGGGTGCCGATGAAGTGCTGGAGCCCGCTGAATTCACGCACCTGCACCGCGTCGCGGACGTTGCTTTCGATTGTGCCGCGCAAGGTGAGACGGTGAATCAATGCTTGTATGCCCTGAAGGGTTTCGGGCGGTTAGTGTTGACCGGCATCCACGCCGAGAAGCGGCTGGACCTGGACATTCACTTGATGCGCCGCACGGAATTGCGTTTGTATTGCGTGAGGCGTTCAAACACGGAAGCGCATGAGGCTTGCCAGTTGCTGGAAGAGCACCTGCCACTGTTCGAGCCTATGATCACGCACCGCCGCAAACTGGAAGACATCACAGCCGCATTCCGGATGAATCACAACTACGAAGATGGCGTGGTGAAAATGTTGATTGTCTAAGCTTCCATAAACGAGTACGCAATCATGTGACACACAATCATGTGAGCGTCTTCAATGCGCCCCATGTGCGGCACACCCACATGGATATTCAGGTTTGCCATGGGGGCAAGCTGCCCGCCATCGCGGCCGGTGAGCGCAATGGTCTTGCAACCCACTGAGTTCGCATATTCAATGGCACGCAAGACATTGGGCGAGTTGCCGGAGCCGCTGATGCCCATGAACAAGTCTCCGGGCTGGGCGAAATTGCGAAGCTGCTCTACGAAGATTGAGTCATAGCTGACATCGTTCGCATAGGCGGTGATGGCCGGAAGCTGGTCCGTGAGGGCCATGATTTTAAAGCGCTCGGGCTTATTGAAACTGGCGCCTTTCACCATGTCGCAAACGAAGTGCGACGAAGAAGACGCGCTGCCGCCGTTGCCGCACACGAAGATGTGTTTACCTTTCGAGCGCGCTTCGGTGAAGAGGTCGATGGCCTGTTGTACCTTAGCCATGTCGATGATATCGATCGTCTGATGGAGGTTGCTCTTGTACTGTTCCAGAAATGTCATAAACGTTATTGTCCTAAAACCAAAGCGCCCCAGAGCACGCTGTCGTCGCCCAATGCGGCGGGTACTACATCTAAACGTGCACGCGACCAGGCTGTCACCTGACGCCGAAGCTCCGCTCGCAGGGGGATAAACAGAGCGTCTCCCGCTTTCGAGATGCCGCCCCCAATCACAATCCGGGCCGGGTTCAACAACATGATACAGGCCTTCAGGCCGCGTGCAAGGCGAACAACATAGCGGGCAACAAATGCCGGATCGCGCATTAACTCAGAGGCTGGTTTGCCATGATCGCGAGCCAGCCAGAGACCGCAGCACATTCGTTCAAAGCAGCCGTTCGAACCGCACAGGCATTCCGGCCCATCGGGTTCCAGATTCATGTGGCCGAGTTCTCCGGCGTAAGAATCCGCTCCACGCAAGACCTTGCCATCCAGCAAAATACCGCCGCCGATTCCGGTGGAAAGAGTCATGTAGAAGAGGGGGGAAGCGCCTGCGCCCGCTCCGTGAAAGCCCTCGCCGAGCGCGCCGACATTCGCATCGTTGTCCATGATCGTTGGCAGCTTGAAACGCTCTTCAAAATAGCGTGTCAGGTGGAAATTCTGCCAGCCGCCCACATGTGTTGAGAGAGCAACACGCTGGTCCGCAAAATCGACAGGTCCACCAAAGCCAATGCCGCAGCTGTCGAAGTGGATCTGCTCACGCCAGGAGGCAGTTGCCTGCTCAATACTATTGAGCATCCAATCGCGGCCGCCTTCTGAGTTTGTCGGATGTGTCGCCCGATGCACCATGTTGCCATCTATAAATGCGGCGACTGAGAATTTGGTTCCACCGATATCGATAGCCAGCAGGTTCATGCAAACAGGGTTTGGATTAGCTCATGGTGTGCGGTGAAGTTGGGAACTATGAAGTCCGCGCCCACACCGATCAAGCGCTCGCGTTTCCATTCGTCCATCTTCAGGCAATCCGGCTCGTCAGAGGCTACGCCGACCGTGGTGCCGCCGACTTCACGTACGTTTTCAATTTCCACGTAGCCGTCGCCAAAGCCAAGGAATTCATGGCCTGCATACTCAGAAGATGCAATCACACGCTGGATCAGGATCTTTTTAGAGAAGCTCTTGTAATCGTCCAGGGCGCCGAAAACGCCTCCATTGAAATACGGAATCACACCCAGGAGCCGCGCCTCTTCGTGCATGTACTGGTGGTCGGTTCCGCTGGCAAGGTACATCTTCAGGCCTCGGGATTTCAGCTCTTCCAGCAGCGAAATTGTGCCGGGAACCATGTATTTTTCGGGATTGACGTGACCGCTTCGGAGTTCTGCCAAGCGCCCCTCGATTTTGGCATGGAGTCGGTCCAGGTACATGGTTTTATAGACCAGCGCATCTTCCGGCTTACCGCCGCGGCGCTCAATATTCTCAGCCAGTTCGATCATCTGGTACATGGTCTGTTTGCCGGTAAGACGGCCGACAAATTCTTCCACAACAGAACGGAGCTGGGCTTCGGATTCGCCTGATTTTGTAGCCTCTAGAAGCTCTACCATCATGGGAATCATGACTTCCATCCATCCGGCGCGAATCACGGAAATGGTGCCATCGAAGTCGAACAGAGCTACGCGTGTGTTGCGGGCGTGCGCGCCCGGGTGTAACGTTTCAATCACTTAAGTATTGTACGTGGGCCTTAGCGCAGGAGCAGCATTTCCGTGCGTGGAAAAGCGAAGCGCTTGGCTTGTTCATCGATAAGGTTCACCTGGCAGGTGTACTTGCCAGGGAGCAGTTTGCCGAGCGGCACCTGGAATTGCACAGGGAGCGTGTTGTTGCGTTTCAAGGCAAGTTGAGTGACGCGAACCGGCGATGTTTCGAAGGCTTTAACACTGCCCCGATAGAAGGTGAGCACGGCAGAGACGCTGGGAGTTGGCGCCAGTGCCGCATCGTAGACTTCCATGTAGACATAAAGACTTTGATCTTTGCGGAAGACGCGCGTGATGCTGGGGACCAGTTTCTGACCGTCCTGAATTAAGGGGTCCGCGGCCAGATCTTTCTTGTTTACCCCGGCGTTGCCGACTTGCTGCGAAACGGGCTGCCGCTGTGAACTATAGACCACGGAACTGACGCGCAGCGCACCGGTCTGCGACGTAAGATCGGGGATGGTGAACGGAGCTTCGTAGGTTCCCATCTTGCCGCTCTGGTTTTCGCGCACCAGCATTTTTAGGCGATAGACGCCGGGTGAAAGCGTGAAGCCAGTGTCGTACGCGATGGCGCGCTTCGCGACTTCTTCGGCACTCGATTCGCCCAGCTTCACTTTGATGCCGTCGCGTACGCTGGCGGCTAGTTTGCCTTTTGAATCGCGCACCTGGCCGATGAAATCGAAATCGGTTTCCTTTTTGCCCAGCGATACGGATGAGCCGGGGATTTTAAGCGAGACCGGTACGAAGTAATTTGTTTTCCCAAGACGGAAGTAATCGGTTTCAACGGCGAGCGGCAGATCCGTTACTGGATCGCCCAGCATGAGCGCTTCTTCGAGCTGGCTTTCCTTATCGCCGGCGCTGAACTTGGCGAAGGTCTTCGGACCGAAGTACCCGGAGCGGTAATCGATTTTGGCGTTCAGGTTGTTCTTGAGCTTGATTTGGATGCGGCGGAATTTGCCGTCCTGCTTTTCGTTGGCTGAATAGAAGCCAAGGATGTAGTAGCTCTTCACATCATCCTGGGCTTGCGTGATCCCCAGTGCCAGATCGTTGTTGTCGAGGAA
>JAYTGM010000338.1:0-4703 GCA_043733425.1 Terriglobia bacterium | reverse complement strand
CCAGTTTGCCGTCACCGTCGAAATCCGCAACTGCTTGTGTGCCGGCTGCCACTGGAAAAGTCACCGGTGCTTGGAAGGTGCCGGCTCCATCGTTCAATCGGATGCTGAGCTGCGGATAAGATTGCAACAGCAGATCGGGCTTGCCATCCGCATTGAAATCGGCGAGCTGTATTTCTTTAATGTTGCTGGACGCGTGGTCAAGGGCAATGGCGGAGCGTTTCGTGAGTGTCCCGGAAGGCGCGGCGATATCCAAAGAGATGCTCACCTCTCTGCCGAAATACCCAGGCGCGGTGAACCTGAGTTTGGCCTGATGGATGCCTGGAAAGAGCGTAGACGGGTCCACCGTCACCTGTCCGGAAATGTACTGCACCCAGGGCTGGTCTGAAGTGACAGCAAGGGGAGCGAGAGAACCGGTGCCGACCGCGATCGGTGGAACAGATGTCTGCCCGGCGTACGCATGGAACTTGAGGGTAGCGGGGCTGACCGGCAGCGTCTTCAACGAATTCAGTTTTACTTGACCGTTGAATGCGATCACATCCGGCTTGCCATCGTGGTTTACGTCCGCGGCGAATGCATAAGAACTCGGCGTAGACATGGGAACATATTGCGCGCCCCGAAAGTTACCGGTGCCATCGCCCGCCAGAATAAGGGCGTAGTTCGGGCCCATGATGAGCAGGTCAAGGTTTCCGTCCGAATCGAAATCGGCTACCGATTGGGGCAGCAAGGTTGAGTTTTCAGCGGGCAAGGTTGCTACTGTCCTGAAGCTGCCTTTGCCATCACCCAGCAGGGTGGTGAGTTTGCCGGAACCGAGGATTGCCAGATCGGGAAGGCCATCATGATTCCAATCGCCGGCTACACCCGCGGCGAATGAGTTTCGCGGCACCGGACTTGCGGCGGATGGCTTCAAAAACTGTCCCGTACCTGTTCCCAGATAGATGCTCAACGGGCTTGCGTTTGAATCGGAAACAGCCAGATCAAGGAAGCCATCGTTATTGAAATCGCCGGAAAGCAAAAACACCGCAGCCCTTCCAAAAGGTAGGCCCGCGGCACGAAACACTCCATCGCCGCTACCCAGAAGAAGGGAAACGCCATCGGTTCCCGCGAAGGCCAAGTCAGGGATTCCGTCATTGTTAAAATCGCCAGTGATCATGGAATCGGCAATCGCGCTGGTGAGTTGGATGGGCCCGGGAGTGAAGCCTCCCGCGCCATTGCCGAAGAAAATCGCGTATGAACTTCGAAAGAACGTGAGTGGTTCGGTGAAGTGATTGAGGACTGCTAAATCCAGCTTGCCATCATTGTTAAAATCGGCTGCCACCACAGTCATGGGTCCGTTGCCTGCGTGGAAGCGGCTGTTTGGTGCCTCAGTGAACTTGCCGGTTCCATCGCCCAGCATCACCCAAATGCTATAGCCGTTTCCATCGGTAAAGACCAGGTCCGGATTGCCGTCATTGTTGATGTCCGCAACGGCCACTTGCCGGAAAGCTGTGGAGGAAGGGAAGGGCGGTGCCTGTGCGGTGAATGGGATGAGCGGCTGCGCGAAAACGGGAAGGGTGATGGAAAGAAAGAGCAGCGCGCGGATCATCTTTCGGAGTTTATCGCGCCGAACGGTGCTGGTTAGGTGCGCCATACTTACCTAGTGAAACTTTCGGCCGCCCTGCTTCTGTTCGCCGCCTGTCAGATTGCCGCCGCGGAGAGCGTTGTGGATGCGCACAATTGTTACCCGTACGATGGCCGCTATGCTGATCGCATTGAGCGCGCACTCCGCGCGGGTTACCCGGTTTCGATTGAGCAGGACCTGGCTTTTTATCAGGGCCGGGTTGTGCTCTCGCACACTACGCAGACAAAAGGCACCGAGCCGGATTTTGAGACTTACTTTTTTAAGCGCATCGAACCGCTCATCAAAGACGCGCTGAAGAAGAATGACCGCGCACGCTGGCCCTTGATTTATCTGCATTTTGATTTCAAAGAGAACCGGCCCGAGCTTTTGCGGGCGGTGTGGGAGATTCTAGGCCGTTACGAACCGTGGCTGACCACTGCCATCAAGCCCTCTGACCCGGCAGCTGCTGCTTCAGCATCCCCATATTCCATGGGCCCCGTGATGGCACTCACCGAAGATAACGATGAGCAGGAGGCGGTGTTTTATGGGCAGCTTCCGGCGGGCGCTAAGCTTCGTGTCTTCGGGTCTGCCCACGCACCAAAGCAGCCGAAAGACCTCACCACACAGCAGCGGATTGATCTTGCGGTAACTACCCCGCCGGAGGGGTTGCTCACGGAACGTCCCACGGCGTACCGGCGCTGGTGGAACAATTCGTGGTTTGCGGTGGAGCACGGCGGCGCCGGCGGATCAGGGGAATGGAATGGGCAGACGGCGGCGCGCTTGAAAGCGCTGGTGGATTATTCGCACAGCCTCGGTTTTCGCATTCGCTTCTATTGCCTGGACGGCTTCACGGCGGAAACCAATCAGGGGTGGGACGCAAATTATAACTTTGGATCGCTGGGGCGGGCACGGACGCGCTGGCTGGCTGCGCGGGATGCTGGCGTGGATTTCATTGCGACGGATCAGTATGAGGATCTGGCGAATACCATTCGGCCTTAGAAAGTCACCCCCACCGCTGGGGGCTCTCTTGATGGGGGGCGGCAAAGATCTGGGCGAGGCGGTTTGCTGGCTAATTGCATCAGCAGAAGTTCACATAGTTGCGGATTATCGGAACGGAGCGCCAAATTATTGTCCCCGATACGATGCGACAGCTTGGAGCGGATTTCCGTTTCGAGAAAAGAAGACCGACTATGATAAAGCCGGATCATTGGTTATGCCCACAAAAACTAGGCACGTCGTCCCGAGTGATGGCGGATGGGTTGTTAGGAAAGAAGCAGATACAAATCTTGCGTCTCTCCGATCAAAAGACGGTAATGGCGTTATAAAAACTGGTTTTAAAACCGGCAACCAATGGTCCGTCAGGAAGCCCGACGTTGAACGCAGTAGCTCGGTATCCCCTACGCAAAAGCAGGCTATCGATGCAGCTCGTGAAATGGTGCACCGATCATCGTCTGGCCAAGTTGTCGTTCACAGTCGAAATGGCTCCATGCATTGGCGAGACGTTCATGGGCTCCCTGAAATACAAAAGCCCCCGCGAAAGAGCGATCTCGGAACTAGTGCCATCAAGAAGGCTGTGTCGACCGTAATCCGCGAGCGTCTCGAAAGAGAATGACGGGAGTGCATTCGTCTGCGGCGTAAAGATGTCTTTATCAATTGCCCGTTCGACAACGCATAAAACCAATCTTTGATGCCATTGTGTTCGCGGTTTATGACCTAGGTTTCGTCGCCCGTTGTGCTCTTGAAGTCGATGACGCTAGCGAAGTCCGGCTTGCCAAAATTAAACGCATAATCGAACAGTGCGCTTACGGAATCAGCGACATTTCGTCAGTCGGTTTGGGGGTTACCACCAAGCTGCCGAGGTTCAATATGCCCCTAGAACTAGGACTGTATTTAGGATGCAAGCTCTTTGGCAGCGTTGCGCAGAAAAAGAAGGGTTGCCTCATTCTCGATAGCAAACCGTTTCGTTATCGTGCCGCAATCTCTGACATCTCCGGGCAGGATATTCATGTTCATAGGGGTCAGCCGAAACGCGCAATTGCGGAAGTACGAGATTGGCTGGCTAACGCGTCTAAGACAAAAGGTTTGCCGGGCGGAGCGGAAATTGCCAAACGCTATGTTCGATTTGGAAACGATTTGCCAGACCTATGCAAGAACCTCAAACGACAGCCAAACGCCCTTACCTTCGCAGATTTATCTGAAATGGTTGAAATCTGGTTGAAGTCGGCACGCTAAAAGCCTTCGACACCATCATTGGGGAGAAAACCTCCGTATTCACCGCTTGCTGCCGATGACATTCCAGATTTCTCTACCAAAACCGAGGACAACAAGCAGTATTGGTCCGACAACTTTTATGCCATAGCGGTACACCGTAAGCAAGGCAGGGAAGATAAAATCAGTTCGCGGGTACCTTGCTCGTGTCCCTTTCGGCCACGGTTTTGAGGGCTGCTTCGGGGTGGTCTTCGGCATTATGCTGGCCGATATGTTCAAGGTCAGTAGTTGCTTCCGGCGTCCATCGAATATTCATCGCGGCTGTAACAGTCGTTCCATCCGTGCAACCACTTCCTCATGGTCAATCAACTCGCCCAGGTCCGCCTGCTCGATGCCTTGGCGGACAGCGGCGCGGAATTTCGCATCCTCCTCATCCAGGCGCAAAGGGGTATCATTTTGCGGGTTTGTGTTGACAGGCTGGGTGGTTCGCAAACCAATTCGTCCTGTCTCAATCACTTGACGTAGGTCTGAACCGCGTTACTGGTGAGGATGTCTGTCAGGAAACCCGACAATCCAGTGGCCTGCAGTTTGAGAGTGTCGAAGCGAGTGGAAGGCAACTAAATGTTCACTTGAAAAACTCCGTTGATCTGGCCGGGGGCCGCTCCCGCATAGAGTACAGGGGCGAGCGTGAGACCGGCGACTACTTCAAAATTGTTCTCCAGTCGATTGGGGGAGGGTGCAACGGCACCGGTTTGCATACCGGGCGTCCAACTGGCTCCCGTACCAAATAGGCTGACTCTGGTCTGACTACCAGCGGGATTCGAGGCGGAGTTGACCGTTCCATCCTGATTGATCGCCGCCGCGTGGACGCCGTCTGTTGTGAAAAGCCCGATTGAGC
>JAYTGM010000337.1:0-4704 GCA_043733425.1 Terriglobia bacterium | reverse complement strand
ACGTGAGATTGGGGAAGGAATCCAAACCGGCGAATTTGAAATTGCCCGCATTGACCGGATTGTTGTAGCGATTGAAGCCCAAGCGGAGTTCATTGGTCAGATTCGGAGTGAAATTATGATACTCCGAAAGGGTCGCGATGTAATACTTCGTGGAGTTCGTAAGGAAGAACGCAGCAAGCGTGGGAGCATTATCAATCGCATCGGTTTTGTTGTAGATGTAGCGACCACGCAAATTGTCCTTCTGAGACAAAGTGTAATCGACGCTCACCACAGCGGCATAGCTGTTGGAGAAGTTCGGCGCGATGATTGGGAGTGTCCCCGCCGGAACGGCCACCTTACCGATTAAAATCGTTTGCGCCGGGTCCGCGACCGGTGCCGGGGAGGAGACATACTGCTTGAACACCCCGAGGTTGGTTTGGTTAAGACCGGGAATGCTGTTGAGAACCGCAAAACCTGCTGCGGTAGGTGCGGTAACTCCCGTGCCAGGCGTACTGGCCTGACCGACTGGATGGTACTCAAAATTGCCGAAATAAAACAGCTTGTTCTTCAGGATGGGGCCGCCGATGGACGCTCCTAAGCGATTGTTATCGTACCGGGAGTTGGAAAAAGTACCCTGGTTGGCGAGTTTCTGATCGATGGCGTTAAAGTTGCGATTTTGCAAATAGTCGTAGAAAGAACCATGGAGGGAGTTGGTACCGCTCTTCACAATCGTGTTGAACTGACCGCCGGAGGAGTGCCCGAATTCGGCGCCAACCTGATTCTGGAGCAGCGTGAAACTATCCACCGCATCGTTAGGAATATAAGCGAGAGGACCAGTTACGCCCTTGTTGTTATTGTCAACACCTTCAATGGTGAAGTTGTTATTACGGGGGCGCTGACCTCCGACAGAAGGACCGGTGCCCGCACCTACACCGCCACTGCTAGCTACGCCGGACCCAAGAAGAGATAAATTCAGTACACCGAGTCCAACCGTTGCGGTGGGTAGATCGCGCGACAAAGTGGTGTCGAATGTTGTTGAAATGGTAGCTGTTGTAGTGTCGATTATGGTTGCCGAATCAGAAACGTCAACAGAAGAGGAGACTGCGCCAACTTGCATGGCGATATTTTCCGTGGATGTGGTGCTTAGCGTGACAAGCACATTCCTACGGCTGGCAGTCGTGAACCCAGTAGCCGTTGCGGTGAGGTTATAGGTACCGGCGGGAAGGTTGCCGAAGCGGTAATCGCCGCTGGAAGTAGCCGTGGTTGAGCTTTTGACGTTGGTAGCTGTATTAACAGCCTCGATGGAAACATTTGGCACCGCGGAGCCAGACAGGTCGGTAATAGTCCCGACTAATGTGCCGGTTGTGGTTTGCGCGTGAAGACTCGCGGAGAGAGACATTCCGAGCAGCAGAGCCGCGCCGGAAAATAAACTCGCGTGCCGTTTCGCTTTCTGAAAAGTTGAAGTCATAAGTTATAGGAACGTAACCGTTTGTAGCCAGAAGGGAAGCACCTGCACCGCCATTCTGTTTCAGTTTAGTTTCAACAACTTACAGAATCATGATTACAGATTTCGGGAGATGCGGAAACAATAAAAATTCTTGAATTCCGAAATTGGAAGATTACGGCAGCTTGAAGGCGAGCCGTGACTCAGCGCCGCTCTATTGCGGAAGCTACTTTCAGAAGGCGAGCTTCCTGAAAAGCGGGCGCGATAATCTGGAGCCCGATGGGAAGAGTTGGCGAGGGAAGAGGCAAAGAGAGAGCGGGCCAACCCATCAGATTAAAGCCGCGGACGAAGCGGGTGGAAGCCATCCGCGTATCCTCAGGAGCGCCTTCGATCATCACCGCCGCTTCCCCAATTCCGGGCGCGCGGATGGGTGAGGTAGGAGTGAACAGAACGTCGATATCGCGCCAGATTCTGGCGTACTCGCGCTGCAGCAGGCGGCGAAGGCGCTGAGCGTTGATGTAATCGGTAGCCGGGAGGGCGCGGCCTTGATCGAGCAGTGCTAATACGTCGGCACCGAAGTTATCACGAGTGTGAAGATAGGGTTCCAAGAGAGCGGAAGCTTCGCTCATGAGAATGACGCGGGCCACTACGTTGATTGCCGCGATATCTGGAACTGCGACGGGAATAATTTGAGCACCCAGCGATTCGGCATGCCGGAAGGCTTGGTCCACGGCCTCTCTGACTTCGGGTTCAAGGCGGTCGAAATAAAAGGTAGTTGGCCGGCCAATGCGCAGGCCTTTAATATCGGGATTATCCGGCGGGAGATATTGTTCGACGGGGTGCAGCGAACTTGTATCGTCACGGGAATCGTGCCCGGCAATGGCCTGAAGGATGAGGGCAGCATCGCGCACGGTGCGGGTGAGGGGGCCCATGTGGTCGAGCGAAAAATCGAGCGGCATGACGCCGAAGCGGCTGACGCGCCCTGAGGTCGGTTTGAGGCCGACTAAGCCGCAGAATGAGGCGGGAATGCGGATGGAGCCCCCGGTATCGCTGCCCATGGCGGCGGGAACCATTCCACTTGCTACTGCCGCGGCGGAGCCACCGCTGGAGCCGCCCGGGATACGGGAGGAGTCGTGCGGATTGCGAATGGTGCCGAAATGCGGATTGTTCGAGGTGATGCCGTAGGCAAGTTCGTGAAGCCCGGTTTTCCCGGTAAGGACCGTGCCAGCCTGCGAGAGCAAATCCGTAACAGCGGAGTTATAGGTGGGGATGTTATTTTCGAAGAGCAGCGAACCGCAGGTGGTACGGATGCCCTTTGTGCAGAAGACGTCTTTTAACGCGATGGGGATGCCGTGAAGGGGACCGCGGTCCTGGCCTGCCGCAAGTTCCCGATCGGCTTTGGCGGCGGCGGCACGCGCTTCTTCAGCAGTGACTGTGAGGAATGCGTTGAACTTGGAGTTGAGGAGTTGTATTTGTGCCAGTGACTCTTCAGTGAGTTCGGCAGAGGATATCTTATGGCTCCGGAGAGCGCTGGCGGCTTCGGTGATGGTCAAAGGGGCTAGTCCATCACAAGCGCGGTCTCACCGGCGACTGCCGATTCCGAAAGGATAATTGCAGGCTCAGCAGGAAACGGGATGGTGGAGACCAAGGGGCGAAAGGCAGCTTCGAGAGCGGTCAAGACGGAGCTGAACTTCTCCGGATCGTCAGGAACGATGCCGCGAGCTTCAGCTATCTGGGTCCAGTTTATCGTCATGAGGATTGGGTTTTGTAAGAGAGCGGGAATCCGGCCGACGACCGGGGCGGACAGGCATTCAACCGCCACCTGTTATGCCTCGCCGCACTAGTAAGTAGCAGGCGAAAAGCACGATTAGTATGACAATGGCGGAATCGAGCATGGCTCAGGACCGGCTTCGGGCCAACATTACTGAGGATCATACCAGAGGTCTAGGCCCCCACAGAAAACAATCCCACTTCTTCCCGCGCGATAGCAGAATTGCGGGCCGACCATTCTGCCCCGGCGAGGACGATCATGGCAAGAACGAAGCTGAGGAGAACGATACTGACGGAAATGTGAAAAGGGCCATATTCGGCCTGGAGCTTTTCCTTCAGAAAGGGCCAGATCAGGATATTCAGGTACTTGAGAATTTCGAGAATGACTCCGACGAAAAGGGAAACCATCATGAGCGGACGCGCGGGGACGCGCCGGTTGGGAAGGATCCAGTAGACCAGGAAGAGGGCCAGGATGGTGATGGGAAGCGCAGCGATTTTAAAGATGGTGGAGGCGGCCCACGCGGGCAGGTTTGGAACACCGAAAACACCCTTGAGGAACTCCTGATTGACGGCGGTGAGGAGGAATGAGCCCAGCACGAGTGAGCCGCACAGGAAAATCAGGAACAGGCTGAGGATTTGGTTCTTCAGGTACGAACGGTTTTGGGCGACTCCCCAGACGCGATTGAGCGCTACTTCGAGCGGTTCGAAAACACCGTTTGCCGTGAAAAGGAGCAGGGCGAGCGAGATGAATTGCGACTTGCCGCGCGAGGCGACGGACACGGCCAAGTTGCGCTGAATGAATTGGCCCACTTCGCCGGGAAGGTAATCGTTAAGAGCGAAATAGATGGCGTTCACGGCGGCGGGCCAATGGAAGGCGTATTTGCACAGCGAAACCATGACGATGAGGAAAGGATAGAACGAGAGTAGGACGCTGGCGGCGATGGAAAGCGCGAAAACGTGGACCTCAGTCTGGCTCAGGTAGCGGGCGGTGGCGCGGAACCGGGAGGGTGGTGAACTGTACATCACAGGGCTAGTCTGCAGTGTATACTGGTGAGGTTGTGATCATCCTTCTGACGGTTGTGCACGTAATAGTGTGCCTTTTTCTGATTATTGTCGTGCTGCTGCAGAGCGGCAAAGCGGCGGATTTGGCAGGAGCGTTCGGCGGTATGGGCTCGCAGACGGCTTTTGGCCCCAGAGGCTCGGCAACACTGCTATCGAAGGCGACAACGATTTCGGCGATTGTGTTTATGTTGACCTCCATGTCACTTTCTATTTTTGCGACACGGGATGCGGGCGGCAGTTCTTCGCTGGATGTAAAGGGGAAGAAGGCATTGACGGCACCGAGGATTGGCGTAACACCCCAAGCGGTGCCTGCTCCGACACCGGTAGCGCCCAAGAAGTAACTTTTTCGATTTGTAGTGCCCCCTGCGGAGGTGGCGAAATTGGCAGACGCACTAGCTTGAGGTGCTAGCGGGCGCAAGCTCATGGGGGTTCAAGTCCCCCTCTCCGCA
>JAYTGM010000336.1:0-1562 GCA_043733425.1 Terriglobia bacterium | reverse complement strand
ATCAGCTCCATGGCCAGATTTATCAGCGCGCGCTGCTGCAGCCTGGGGTTGTGGTGCTTCATGATGCAGTGCTCCACCACTTCTATTTGGGTTCGTTTCGGAAAAACGAATACATTCAGGAGTTTGTCTTCAATTACGGAGAGTTCGCCCGGAAAGAAGCGGAATCGCTGTGGCTTGACCGGCCGCTTTCCGCGCAAGACCCCCGCTATTTCAGCCGGCCGATGCTCCGCAGGGTGGTTTCCGCTGCGTCTGCCGTTGTGGTTCACAACCCGGCTGCGGCAAAGGCTGTTTGGGAACACGCACCATTGGCTTCGATTTGCGAAATAGGTCACTTTTACGAGCCCGGCGCAGTGCCCTCAGACGTTCGCCGCGCCGCTTTTCGGGAACAGATCGGCGCCCCTCAAAAAAATGGGTTCGTTTTTGCAATTTTTGGTTACCTTCGGGAATCCAAGCGCCTGATCACCATTCTGAAAGCCTTCAATCGGCTTCATCGGTTGCAGCCACACACCTGTCTTGTAGTGGCGGGTGAGTTCGTTTCGCAAGACCTAGAACGAAGTTCGGCGGACCTGCTGAAACAGCCCGGAATTTGCCGGCTTCCGCATCTCTCGCCCAAAGATTTTGAACTCGCCGCTTCGTCTGTTGATTGCTGTCTGAACCTTCGGTATCCCACGGCCGGTGAAACTTCTGGAATCGCAATCCGATTGATGGGCGCGGGCAAACCCGTCATCGTCACGGAAGGCGAAGAGTGGGACCGGTTCCCGGCTGAGGCTTTGTTCCGCATCCCCCCGGGTGCCGCTGAGCCTGAAGCCCTGTTTCAGGCGATGGCCGCCCTCACCTTGCGCCCGGATCTGGCCCGGTATATGGGTAGTCTGGCAGCGAACCACATTCAGCGATATCATTCGTTATCCGCGGCTGGAACCGCATATTGGAATCTCCTGTGTCACAACTTCGCCTCGCGCTCATAGCCCTTGCAGCCTTTACTGCAAACGCAGCAATGGTGACGCAGCTTCGGGTGTTGACACCCATGCGCGATGGCATCAACCTTTCGGCCAATATTTTCCGCCCCAACGGCACCTCTCCCGTCCCTACGATTCTGGTTCGTACGCCATACGGAAAAGGTATAGAACCGTCGCCGACTTACCAGTTATTCGTGAACCATGGATACGCCGTGGTGGTGCAGGATGTGCGGGGGCGCCATGACTCGCAAGGTGTCTTCTCGCCTTTGGGCCAGGAGCCAAACGATGGCGACGACACGCTGAATTGGATTGCCAGGCAGCCATGGTCGAACGGCAACATCGGTATGCAGGGTGGCAGCTACCTGGGCATTGCACAATGGAAGGTCGCGCCACTGAACAACCCGCACTTGAAAGCATTGTTCCCGTGGGTTTCTGGCGACGACGATTACCGCGACCGGTTTTATTCTACCGGCGGCGCAATGAAGCTGGGCCACCGTCTGCTGTGGATTCAGGAAAATCTGCGGGACTACGAGCTGCCGGAGGCCAACTTCCATCGCTACATCTGGAATCTGCCGTTGCGCCGGGCCGACACCGCGGCGACTGGCC
>JAYTGM010000335.1:0-1579 GCA_043733425.1 Terriglobia bacterium | reverse complement strand
ACCTCGCGCAATCCATCGCGTAAGAGGCGGTTCGCCTCATCTTCGATCCACTTCGTCGCCGTCGTATCGGCAGGCCCGCCATTCGGTGGGTTGTACTTGAAGCCGCCATCTTCGGGCGGATTGTGCGAAGGCGTGATGACGATACCGTCCGCCACTCCTGGGTGGTTCAGGATTGCGTGGCTAATGGCGGGCGTCGGCGTATAGCCACCGTCCTGATCGATCATCACATCGATTCCGTGCGCGGCCAGCACCTCCAACGCACTCGCGAATGCGGGTTCAGAAAGAGCGTGCGTGTCTTTGCCGATGAAGAGCGGCCCGTGGGTGCCCTGGGCTTTGCGATAACGGCAAATCGCTTCGGTGATCGCCAGGATGTGGCCCTCATTGAAAGTGGTATTGAAGCTGGTGCCGCGATGGCCTGAGGTGCCGAAGGCTACGCCACCCTCGGGCCGCCCCGTGTAGTACGCGGTAACCAGGCGCCCTACATTCACCAGCATTCCAACTGGGGCAATCTTGCCCGCAAGCTCACTCACTCTCATAAAAACGTTTTCTCTCGATAGCCGCCGAAAACTTCGCGCATGGCACCGCAGATCTCCCCCAGCGTTGCATAAGCGCGGACGGCCGTAAGGACTGGTTCCATCATATTCTGAGAACTTGCCGCGGCTCTCCGTACTGCGTCAAGGCAGTGGTTCACATCTGACCGTTCACCGCGTAGCCTCTTCAACTTGGCGCATTGCCGGCTTTCCGCTTCCCCGGAAATCTTCAGTACCGCTAAGGGCTGATCTTCAGACTGAAACGCATTCACACCCACCACAATCCGCTCTTTGCGTTCGATCTGGCGTTGCGTTTCATAACTTGCCCGCGCGATCTCGCTCTGCGGAAAACCTTTCTCAATGGCGGCAACCATGCCACCCATGCCGCGGATCTGCACGAAGTATTCGCGGGCTTTTGTCTCGAGCTCATCTGTCAGGCGTTCGACATAATAGCTTCCACCGAAAGGATCGGGCACGTCCGTGATGCCCGTTTCATACGCGATTACCTGCTGCGTCCGCAAAGCCAGCAGGGCGGCCTCTTCACTCGGGAGCGCGTAAGCTTCATCAAGCGAGTTGGTATGCAGCGATTGGGCACCGCCAAGCACGGCGGCCAGCGCTTGCAAACTGGTGCGGACCACATTGTTATGAGGCTGCTGCCAGGTAAGAGATGCGCCGGCGGTCTGCGCGTGAAACCGCAGTTTCCAGCTTCGCTCGTCCCGCGCGCCGTAGCGTCCGCGCAGTTCGTTCGCCCACAAACGGCGCGCCGCCCGGAACTTGGCGATCTCTTCAAAGAAATTCGAATCCGAGTTAAAAAAGAAGCTCAACCGGGGCGCGATTTGGTCAATCGGGAGGCCTCGCTCCAAAGCCCAATCCAGATATTCGAAGCCGTCTATAAGCGTGAAGGCCATTTCCTGAGCCGCGGTGGATCCTGCTTCGCGAATATGATACCCGCTGACTGAAATTGGATTGAACCGGGGCGTCTGAAGCACGCCGAACTCAATGGTGTCGGCGACAAGACGCATGGAAGGACGCGGCGGATAGATGAATTC
>JAYTGM010000334.1:0-4752 GCA_043733425.1 Terriglobia bacterium | reverse complement strand
AAGGTGAGATCGCCATCGCCACAGCCGATATCGAGAACGGGTTCGGTGCCGATGAGTTCGGCGAGCGTGAGGTTCGCGGATTCCAGAAGGCGCGTGATGACAGGCAGGTTGCTGAGGGTGTTGTAGGGATACCAGGCGATATCCGGGAGTTGGGCCTTCGCGGCTTCTATGCGGCTGAGTGGCATTGGTTCGCGAGGAACTCCCCTACCAGGAACAGACTGCCGGTGATGAAGGTGGTCTGCTTTGCCGGCGGCGTTTCCTGAACAGAGTTTGTGATTTTGAGATTGGGGTGCGTGGTGAGCGCAGCGATATCGGCCGCGGGCATCGCTCTCGATTGGTTGGGAGTGGTGAGGATCACCTCCTCGAAAAGCGGGAAGAGGATTTCCGCGATTTCCTTGACGGCTTTATCGCGCATGGCTCCGAAGATCAGTGTCAGCGGTTCGTTAGGGAAAAACTGGCGGATATAGGCGGCTAGCGCCATGGCTCCAGCGGGGTTGTGCGCTCCGTCCACGATTACATCCGGGTTGGTTGCGATTCGCTGGAGGCGTCCGGGCCATTTGGCTTCCGCGATTCCCTGGGTGCTGACTCCGAGTTGGTGGAGCGAGACGGCGGCGGTTCTGGCATTTTCAATCTGATGCGCTCCGGCGAGCGGGCAGGTGACGGAGAGATCGCCCGCTTCGAAGGTGCTGTTCCATTTTGTAATTTGCACATTGCGGAGTTCCCAATCTTCAGCCTGGATACAAGAAGCAAATGGAGCAAAAGCTATGCGTTGTTTCGCGATCACCGCGGGAACGTGCGGCTTGATGATGCCTGCTTTTTCGCGTGCGATTTCTTCGATCGTGTTGCCTAAGAAGAATTGGTGATCGAGGTCGATGGGCGTAATGACGCTTAAGATTGGGGTGACCACGTTGGTCGCGTCCAGGCGTCCTCCCAATCCGGTTTCAAGAACCACGATCTCTGCCTCTTTTGCGAAAACGAGAAAAGCCATTGCTGTTACTGCTTCGAAGTAAGTGGTGAGGCCGACGCTTGCGACTTGCTCGAAAGCCGCGGTGAACTGATTCTTGCTAATAGGTACGCCAGCTAGCTGAATCCTCTCAGTGGGTTCGATGAGATGCGGGGAAGTATAGAGGCCGGTACGCTGGCCCGCCGCGCGGAGGCCGGCTTCGATCATGGCGCAGGTGCTGCCTTTGCCGTTGGTGCCCGCTACGTGGACGAAACGCGGGATGCGGTGTGGATTGCCGAGAGCTTCGAGGATTCGAGTGATGTTCTCCAGGCCGAACTTGGCGGTTTTGGGGAGTTCGTTACCTAGCCCGTAGAGCTGGCGGACGGCATCCTGATAAGTCATCCCACGAAGAACTTGAGGGCTTGGGAGATATAAGCCTTGAGTTCCGCCCGGGGGACCACGGCGTCAAGCATGCCGTGCTTGACCAGGAATTCGCTGCGCTGGAAACCTTCGGGCAGCTTCTGCCGGATGGTCTGTTCGATCACTCGTGGACCCGCGAAACCGATGAGTGCGCCGGGTTCGGCGATGTTGAGATCGCCCAGCATGGCGAGGCTGGCAGTGACGCCGCCGGTGGTGGGGTCTGTCAGAACGCTGATGTACGGGATACGCGCTTCATCGAGGCGCATGAGAGCGGAGGAAATTTTCGCCATCTGCATGAGGCTGATGGCACCTTCCTGCATGCGTGCGCCGCCCGATGCGGAGACGATCACGATCGGGGCGCTTTCGGCAATGCTTCGTTCAATAGCGCGCGTGATGCGCTCGCCCATGACGGAGCCCATGGAACCCCCGATGAATCTTGGGTCCATGGCGCAGATATTTACCCTGCGGCCGTTGAGGAAACCGCGGGCGGAAATGAGCGCGTCGGTCAGGCCGGTGGCGGACTGCATGGAGAGCAGGCGCTCGCTGTAGGGCTTGTTATCGACGAAGCTGAGCGGATCTGAGGAGCGAAGGTCGCCATCGAGTTCTTCGAACTTGCCGTCATCGAAGAGGAGTTCCAGGCGGGCACGAGCATCCAGGCGAAAGTGAGCGCCGCAGCGGGGGCAGACGTTGCGCGTGGTCTCAAGATCTTTTTTCCAGATGATCTCGCGGCAGGACTCACACTTCTGCCAAAGGCCTTCGGTCTTGACGGTCTTTTCGGCGTCTTCAACCTTCGGCTTCTTTTCGGGATTTTGCGCTTCTCTTTTAAACCAGGCCATTTAGGGGCGAACTCTCCACACTAGCGCGGGTACGGATGGCCCCGCAAGATGGCCCACGCGCGGTAGATCTGTTCAGTGAGCATGGCACGGGCCAATTCATGGGGAAACGTCATGCGGGAAAGGGAGAGGAGCAGGTGGGCGTCCTTGCGCCAAGCTTCAGGGATACCTTCGTGGCCGCCGATGAGGAAGACCAGATCTTGCCCGGCCATTTCTGCTTTGGAGAAGAGCTGGGAGAAGTCTTCCGATTCCATGGCGCGGCCGGCTGGATCGAGATAAATGCGCTGCGCGTTCGGATGCCTGGCGGGGAGATCAGCCTTTTCGGGCTTGATCTGGAGCATTTGCATGGGCGCGTAATGGGCGGCGCGGCGGACGAAATCTTCAGCGATTGCGTTTGCGTGCGGATCCTTTGGCTTGCCAATGTAATAAAGAAAGACCTTCAAGCCGGAGGAATTTCGACTACTTTACCGGCGCGCCAGAGGCGTTCGAGAGCGTAATACTCACGGGATTTCGGCGAGAAGATATGCACCAGGAAATCGCTGTAATCGGCGAGAATCCACTCGGCGCCTTCGTAACCTTCAAGGCTGGCCGGAAGGTCGCCGATGGCTTTGAGCCTCAGGTTGATCTCATCGCTAATGGCTTGCACCTGGCGATTGTTGTTGCCGGTGCAGATCACGAAATGATCTGTGAACGAGGTAATTCCGGTGAGATCGAGAACGATGATGTCTTCGGCCTGTTTCTCCTGCGCGGCCCGCACAGCGAGCAACCAATGGGGTGTTTCATTTATGGCTTCCGGCGTTATTTCCGGAGCTTCGATTTGTTCTACTTCTTCCTGCCGCAGAGACTGTCTCCTAAGCCTTATCGTACACTACGAACGAGAGCTTTGAGACCGAGACTGCTATGGGCTGCGGCTGTGTTTGCCGTTGCAATCAGCGCCCAAAAACCGACTTCGGCGGACCTGGCACTGGAAGACCCTTCCGTGCTGCGGGCGCGCATGGACGTGGACAAGATGCGCATGCTGGTGGAGAACGGCACGGTGGCCCGGTCGCGCCTGGAGAGGGCCGAGCAGGATCTGCTGGACAAACAGGATGAAGCCGTGATTACGCGCGCTTTGTTCGGCCGCGACGTGAACATGGAGCAGGCAGCGGAAACCGTGGCAGCCGCGGAACGCAGACTGGCCCGGCGCAAGCAAACCGTGGAGGAAGAGGCCAAGCATGTGGCGGCCGGCATTATCGCGCTGCAGGATTTGAATACCGCGAAAGACGATGTGGAACGCGCGCAGAAGGATGTGGACTGGGCGGTTGCGCGGGGCAAGCTGGTGAAACAGGTGGAGCGCATGGCCGCGGCGGAAGCGGATCTGATGTCGCAATTGAGTTCGATGTCGCCGATTGAGGCGCGGAAGCTGATGGAGCATTATGAGGGCAAGGGCACGTTCACGGCTGATGACCGGATGCGTGTGGACGCGGCGTTCCAGGCCCGGTTCCGGCATGGGCTTCCGGTGAGCGCGGATGGCGGCAGTGAGGTGCACCGTTCGATGGGATTCGACCATAGGGGGCGGGTGGATGTGGCGGTGAATCCGGATGCTCCGGAGGGAATTTGGCTGCGGCACTATTTGACGGCCAACCGGATTCCGTTTTACGCGTTTCGGGCTGCGATTGCGCATAAGGCTACGGGAGCGCACGTGCATATGGGTCCGGCGAGCACGCGGTGGGTAACGGGGAAATCTTAGGAGGGAACGTATGACGGTAACGCGGATCGATCCGATGTCGTTTGCGAAGGTATCGGCTTTGTTATATGCGGTCGGGGGGCTGGTTGCGGGTCTTTTGGCGTCGGTGTTTTCCGCTGCCGCGGGTTTGATGATGGATGCCTCGCAAAGCAAAGGGTTTCTGGCATTGGGAGCCGGATCTATCATTGTCTTCCCATTGCTTTACGGCCTGGTTGGATTTGTGATGTCTTGGGCCTTGGCGGGGCTGTTCAACTTCATTGCGAAGCATGTCGGGGGTATCAAGATCGAGGTTTCATGAAAGACTTGCTGGCCTTTCTGTTCGTCTGCTCTCTTGCCTGCGGCGCGGAGGGCGATGCTGTCGCGCTGGCGGCGAACGTTCGCGCGCGGCACATGCCGTTTGGGACGGTGCTGGACCCGATCTTCGCTTCGGCAAGCAGCGACCAGATTATCGGGTATACGCGGTGCGGGGATTCGGCGCTTTGGACCGGGACTTATCTGGCCGGCGAGGCGTTCCGGTACAAGGTGACCGGGCAAGCTGAGGCGCTGGACAATGTGCGGGCTGCGCTGGCGGGTTTGAAGAGCCTGACCGATGTGACTGGCGACAACCGGCTGGCGCGCTGCCTTGTGCGGGCGGATTCGCCCTTCGCCGCTGGCATTGAGAGTGAAGAAGTGCGCAACACCGTGCATCAGGCTACACCTTTTGTGTGGCTGGACAATACTTCCCGCGATCAGGTGGTGGGTGCGTTTTTGGGGCTGGGCGTGGCTTACGACTTTGTGGACGACGCGCAGGTGAAGCAGGATGTTGCGAGCCTGACGGCGCGGCTGATCGG
>JAYTGM010000333.1:0-4761 GCA_043733425.1 Terriglobia bacterium | reverse complement strand
GGCCACCGGCGAAGCCTATGACCTTGACTTCCGCCTCCAGCGTGCGGACGGCGTCTACCGCTGGTTTCATCTGAATGCCGTCCCGCTTCATGATCCGCACGGCAATGTAAAAAAGTGGCTCGGCATTTCCTCTGATATCGACGGCGAGAAGACGGCCAGCGACCGCCTTCGGCAGTCTCAGAAAATGGAGGCCATTGGGCGCCTTGCTGGCGGCGTCGCGCACGATTTTAATAATCTTCTCACCGCCATATTCGGCTTCAACAGCATGCTCATTGAAGAGCTTGCCCAACAACCCGAACTACTGGGCCTTGCAACCGAAGTACAAGGCGCCGCGGAAAGGGCGTCTGCCCTTACGCACCAGCTGCTCACCTTCAGCCGTCGCGATGTCTCAAAACCCAAAACGTTTCAGCTTAACAGCGTCGTGTTGAGCATGCGTACTTTGCTTTCCCGGGTCATCGGGGAACACATCGATATTGTCACCTTCCTCGCGCCGGACATGGAGCCGGTGCGCCTGGATCCGGTCCAGCTCGATCAAGTGATTATGAATCTGGCGGTGAACGCGCGCGATGCCATGCCAGACGGCGGCCGGCTCATCTTCAAAACCGGCACGCAAATGGTTTCTCCGGAACTAGCCAGGAATAACTCCGCGGTCCCCGGCCTGTACGTCACCCTCCAAGTGACTGACAACGGCTCCGGCATGAATACCGAAACCAGCAGCCGCCTGTTCGAGCCCTTCTTTACCACCAAAGAAGAAGGGAAGGGTACCGGGCTGGGGCTGGCAACCATTTACGGAATTCTCCAGCAAAACAAGGGTTTCATCACGGTGGAAAGTGAGCTCGGTGCCGGAGCCACGTTCAAAGTCTACTTCCCCGCAGCCACCGGTGCCGCCCCAGAGAGCAACATCGCAATCACTGCCGAAACAATCCCTGCTGCGGGCGATAATCAGACTTTAGTTCTAGTGGAAGACGATGCGACGGTCCTCAAATTTGCGGCTACCTTGCTATCCAGGCAAGGCTTCCGAACGCTGGATGCAGCCACGCCCAGCGAGGCTCTTGCTCTGGTCAAAAATTTTACCCAGCCCATTCTCGCCTTGATCACGGATGTCCTTATGCCAGAGATGCGGGGCACCGAACTGGCAAAACGAATTCGTGAACTCCGCCCAGGCATTCCCGTGCTCTACATGTCAGGCTATTCTGACCGTACTTTCATGAGCCCGGACGTTTTGAAGGGTGCTTTTCTGCAAAAGCCCTTCACGGCAGCTGAACTGGCGGAAGCACTGCACAAGGCGGTTCGGACCCAAGCGATACCCTGACCCATCCAGCGACAGGCCGTACTGAGATCAAAAATAATTCATTTTGGTGGAGGCGGCGGGAGTTGAACCCGCGTCCGAAATTGCCCGCTATGAAAAGACTACGTGCGTAGCTAGCTCAGAAGATTCATCCGCCGCCTTAGAACCAGCGAGGCGACGGCGGACTAGTCCGATTGATTTCGGGTTTAGGCTCCGGACCGAAGCGGCTACCCTATCCTTCAAGATGACGCTTACTGGCCAACGCGAAGGCTCGTCGGCTGAAGCGGCTACTTAATTAATTAAGCAGCGTAAGCAAATTGCTGGTTGGCAATTATGTTTTTCCGATCGTTTTACGGGAGCTCGGAACCCGGCACGCCTTCCCATCTCGATTCAATCCCGTCGAAACCGTTGCGCCCCCTTTCCTTCTGTATCCTAACATGGCCGCCGAACCGCACCGCCGCTTCGAAATCGTCGGAAGCTTGAGTCTATTCCGCCCGTTCCGTGTTCAAACACAAGTATGAAACTTCTTCTTTCCGCTCTTGCTATCTGTTCCCTTGCAGGTGCCCAGTCCGCAAGGCCCGCTAAAACGCTCTCCACCAACTTATCGGTCGTCCGCTTATCTGACCCTCAAGCCAGCAAAGGGCAGGCATCCATCAAACCCGATCTGATTCGCCCTTCCGCCGATGCCCCCACTCCAGTACCCGCCACTTCCGCGAAATACGAGTACTACACCAACGTCATCATTCCAGCGAACCAAAGTGTCAATCTCGATTCCGCCCTCGATTACTCGTCAAGCGACACCGTCGCCGTCACGGTTCGAAGCGCCAAAGCCGACATAGCCAACCTGATCGGCACAGCCTATTTTACGGTTCCGAATGCCACGGAATATTTTACGCAGGACGTATTCTCAGGGCAGAATTTCAATTACTCCAATACCGGCGGCGCGGTTTTCACAGTCTGCGGACCGCAGTTTCGCCTCACTTTACAGAATCTCAGCACCGCCACCATTACGCTTACTTCCGTCCTGGTATACACCCACATTTTGTAGACGCAATTTAAATCCCAACTCAGGCCGGCGCGCACTCCGGACGCAATATCATGGAACTCATGCCTGCGCCCTCACGCCGAGATTTTCTAAAGCACCTTCCTCTAGCCGCAGCGGCTGCCCAGGCACCGGGCTCGCGCAAACCCAACTTCATCGTCCTCGTGACCGACGATCAGGGTATCGGCGACGTCGGTTGCTACGGCCACCCCGAAGTACGCACGCCGAATCTGGACCGGCTCGCCGCCTCTGGCGTACGCTTCACGCAGTGGTACTCGAATGCTCCTATCTGTTCCGCCTCCCGCGCGGCAATTCTGACCGGTAAATATCCAGACCGCACCGGCGTCAAAGGCGCGCTTCCCTCTGAGCCCGATTGGAGCGTCCCCGGTCTGCGCGCCGGCGAGCGTACGCTGCCAAGCCTGCTCCGCGAACAGGGCTACCGCACTGCCGGTTTCGGAAAATGGCACTTGGGCAGTGCGCCCCAAAGCCGGCCCATGGCTCAAGGCTTCGATGAACACTTCGGGTGGTACTCCGGCTGGCTGGATGCATATTCGCATCGGTATTACCAACTGGGCGGCCCCCCCGGAAAAATCTTTCATGACCTCTGGCGCAACGGAACTGAAGTTTTCGAAGAGCCTGCGTACATGACAGAGTTGCTGGGCCGCGAAGCGGGTTCATTCCTGGCTCGCCAGACTCCCTTAAATCCCTTTCTGCTTTACCTGGCATTCGGGGCGCCGCACTATTCCATGATGGCGCCGAAAAAGTACCTCGAACGCTTTCCCGCCACTATGGATCGCGATCGCCGCATGCACCTGGCGATGGTTGCCGCCGTTGACGATGTGGTCGGTTCACTGCTTACTCAGTTGAAGGCGCAAGGCTTGGAAAATGAAACCGTCATCTGGTTTCAAAGCGATAACGGTGCCACTCGCGAAGCCCGTGCTTCTAGCGATGGCAAGCCGTACCATGGCGGCAGTAACGCGCCATACCGCGGGTGGAAGCAGGGGCTCTTCGATGGCGGCATGCACGTGCCCGCCCTGTTGCGTGTGCCCGGTGTCACTTCTCCCGGCACGGTGTGGAACCGCCCCATGATTTCCATGGATCTGCTGCCCACTTTCCTTGCGCTCGCGAATCCACGCGCTCAGCCTCCCAAAGATCTGGATGGCCGCAACATTCTTCCAATCCTGCGCGGAAAAGCGAACGATCGTGAAGACCTTTTCTGGAGCTTTATCAACGAACGCGCCATCCGCTCCGGCGATTGGAAGCTCATCCTCAATCCACCCAGCTATCCGGGCGATGAGCTTCCGGACAAGGTCTGGCTTTCGAATCTGGAAGCTGACCCAGGCGAGACAAAAAACCTGGCTGCTGGCGAAGCCGCGCGCGTGGAACAACTCACTCGCAAGATTCGCGCGTGGGAAAAACAAGTTGGCTTGACGCCCAAATAACCTACGGTTCCAGAACGCAAACGTCGCGCAGATTGCGGTACCGCTCTGCGTGGTCCAGGCCGTAGCCCACCACAAATTCATCGGGAATCTGAAATCCCACATACGCCACGTCAACGGGCCGCAACCGCCGCTCAGGTTTATCCAGCAGCGTGGCAATCCTGACTGACCGCGGATGCCGTTGCTGCAGCAGTTGCGTCAGGTAGTTCAACGTGACGCCGGAATCGATAATGTCTTCGACAATCAGCAGATCCGCGCCCTGCACGGAAATATCCAGATCCTTGGTCACTCGCACTTCGCCGGAAGTGGTCTTCCCGCTTCCGTAAGAAGAGATGCCCATGAAGTCGATGAACGTATCCCGCTTGATGGCGCGCGCCAGATCCGCCAGAAAGAAGCACGCGCCCTTCAAGATGCAAATCAGGTACAACGTACCATCAGGATAATCGGCGTCTATCTGCCGCCCCAGTTCGGCAATACGGGTTTGAATCTGAGCTTCGGTGATTAGAGGACGAAGTGCGGACATGGCTAGTTGCTTAGGGTACCGCGAAGAACCCATAAACGTTTTCTTAAAGCGGAACAAGTTACAGTCCTTTGGCCCCGGCATCCCAATTATCTTTGACCGTCTGATCCGCATCTTGGGGCTGCATGAACTGCTGAAAGGAATTGCGCGCAATTAGCGCATTCTCTCAGGCGCGATACACTCAGGGCATGCAGGTATTGCAGGCAGGCGCGCACAAGTTCATTCTTTTGGAACTCGAAGCGGAGACCGTGAATAACGTTGCCAAGCAAGCTGGCTTTGAAAGCCGGTTGAAAGATACCGACCGGAGCATCCAGCTGGATCTTACTGCTCCCGGCCGCCAGGGGCCGCTGCTGCTTTTCGATGCGGCAGATCCGGCAAACCTCGGTTGGTTCTCGCGCTGTCAATTTTATATTGACGGACGGACCGGCGGCGTCATGCAAACCCCCATGACCGTTGCCAACAAGCGCGACCG
>JAYTGM010000332.1:0-4764 GCA_043733425.1 Terriglobia bacterium | reverse complement strand
CTTGATGAAGGTTTCGGTCATGGCGGTGACTTCAGAGATGGGGCCATTGAGCCACATAGCAGTATCGATATTATGGGCCAGCAAATCGCCGGTCACGCCGCTGCCAGCGACGGAGGCGTCCAGGCGCCACAAGCCCTCGCCGCCCTGCGGCAGTTCGCTTGACATGGTCCAATCCTGCAGGAAGACGGTGCGGTAATGGAAGATTTTGCCCAAGCGGCCTTCGTCAATCAGTTGCTTGGCGAGAGTAACTGCGGGCACGCGGCGGTAGTTGTACCAGACCATGTTCGCGACGCCAGCCTTTTCGACCGCGGCGACCATGGATTCCGATTCGGAGGGGCTGCGGCCCAGCGGCTTTTCGCAGAGCACCATCTTTCCGGCGGCTGCGGCGGCTTGGGCAATTTCGGCGTGGGTATCGTTCGGACTGGCGATATCGACGACATCGATATCGGGGGATTCCACCAGCTTGCGCCAATCGGTTTCAAAGCCCTGGTAGCCCCAGTTGGAAGCGAAACTTTCGGCGCGATCTTTGGATCTGGCGCAGACCTTTTTCAGAACGGGCCGGATGGGGACGTCAAAAAAGCTGCCGACGCGCGCGAAGGCGTTCGAGTGGGTGCGGCCCATGAAGCCACAGCCAATGACGCCGATGTTGAGAGTTTTCATGGCTCTAATTCCAGCCGTGTGCGTTGCGTACCTGGATCATGACTCGCAGGACGTCAGTCCAGGTCTCGGGCTTCATCATGACGTCGTTCGGGAACATGCAGCCATCCCAGCAGATGTGCTGGAAGGCGCGCGTGGGTTGGCCGTTATCGTTGCACATCCAGGCACCGGCATCGCGCACGATGTCCAGGCGGCCTGCCGGATCGAGCGGGAGGCAGTGGCGGCCCGTTTTATCGTGAGAGCCGGAGCCGTTGACGGTGCCGTCATTTTGGGCGATGTGAAAATCGATGGTCCAGGGCCGAAGGGCTTGTGCAACTTGTGCATAGGCATCGCGCAGTTGTTCCGGCGTGTAATTGGGCGGAAGCAGGCTATCTTCCGGGGCATTATGGCCCATGGTAAATAACATTGTGTGGGCCATATCGGCCTGGAAACCAACAATGCCGGGCATATTCACGGCTTCAAGCAGTTCTCGCATCCTGCGCCAGGAATGCATGCCGGCCCAGCAGATTTCGCCCTCCGCCGCCAGCTTTTCGCCGTGATCTTGCGCGATATGGCCCGCTTCCCGGAAAGTTTCCGCGATGCGGCGGGTGTTCTCGGCTGGATTTTCCGCCCAGGCGGAAGGCGGAGCGGCGGAATCGATGCGGATCACGCCGTATTTGCGAATTCCGAGTTCACGCAGCTTTGCGCCAATGCGGCAGGCTTTGCGGACCTGGGTGAGGAAAGCTTCGCGCTGCTGCGCTGTTCCCATGGCTGAGCCGCCACCGGTAGGTTCCCAAACGGGGGCAACCAGAGACCCGGCGAGCAGGTTCAGGCGCTGCAATTGTGCGGCGAGACGCGCCAAATCGTCATCAGATGAATTGATGTCAGTGTGCGGCGCGGAAAGAAAGAGGTCGACCCCTTCGAAACGAAGTCCCTCAACTTCAGCAGCGGCGGTGAGCGCCAGCATGGTTTCAAGAGGGATGGGCGGTTCAGAATCGGGGCCTTTGCCGACCAGGCCGGGCCACATGGCGTTGTGCAGAGCGGGGAACTTGTAAGGTGCTGTCATTTGAGGAAACGTACCGAATCCCAGTACAGTATATAAGGACAGAGATGAAAAAATTCTGCTTCGCTTTTTTGTTGGCGGTGGGCGGTTCCACGGTTGCTTTGGGGGAGTCGCTGACTCTTCCCGCAGGCCCGGGTAAAGCCACCACGGAAAAAGTGTGCGGTGCGTGTCACGGAGCGGAATTGTTAATCGGGCGGCAAGAAACGCGCGAGACGTGGGCTGCCATCACTGACGACATGATGCAGCGCGGGGCCCAGGGCACGGATGAAGAATTTTACACCGTGGTGGAGTACCTTTCCGCCAATTTTTCGAAGACCTCGCCCGTAACCAAGGTGAATGTGAACCAGTTGACGGCCAAGGACCTGGAGAAGTTGCTGCGCCTGACGGAAAGCCAGGCAGCGGCCATTGTGAAATACCGGGAAGCGCAGGGAAATTTCAAGTCAGTGGAAGACCTGACCAAAGTTCCGGGCGTGGATGGGGCGAAGATCACCGCCAGCAAGAATCGCCTGTCCTTTTAAGCGGCAGCGGATTGGGCGGTAGTTTGCACCCCGCCACAGCATCTTTTCCATTTTTGACCGGAACCACAGGGGCAGGGAGTATTTCGTCCGGGTTCAGGAGCTTTCCGGATGGGTGCGGTTGTGCAAGATTGTGCATGATTTTCGGATTGATCGTTGTGCACAATTTGCGGCTGCCAGGA
This sequence comes from Terriglobia bacterium, assembly GCA_043733425.1. Classification (GTDB taxonomy): domain Bacteria; phylum Acidobacteriota; class Terriglobia; order Bryobacterales; family Bryobacteraceae; genus JALYXI01. The sequence goes on along the minus strand of JAYTGM010000332.1, from coordinate 2,368 downwards.
TAATAGCTGGCCGTGGGCGGCTTCCATTTCTGCTGTTATTGCCGGCAAACCGGCGATAGAAGGAGCAGGCGCGGCGGCCATCTTTAAGATTTCTAGCGCTGCACGGAGCCGGATAGCGGCGGAAGTATCCGGGCTATCCAGGATTTCAGAAAGCACTTGAACGGCACGAGGAGCGAGTTCGACCGATTGCTCATGCCAGACAAGAGCTTGTTCGCGGACTGCGAATTCGATTTCGCGGGCGAAAGCGGGGACTGATCTGCGCCAATTGCGAATGGTATTGCGGTGAACGCCCACCGCGCCAGCCGCGTGAGTAAGGGAATAGCCTTCGGCGAGAAGCGAGAGAACGTGGTGCTGACTGGGCGTGAGGGTTGGATCTGGAGAGTAACGTTCGAATGCGGGAGCTGGTGCCATGGCGGAAAAATCCTTACGCTGCGAGAGTACTAGCTGGAATGTCACGATTCTGCCGAATCCGGAGGAAAGCCTAACAGTGGCGCGGAAAAATAAAGTAGCGAGGGCGGTGACCGGCTTGGGAATTGTTTGCCAAACGTTACCAACTTTAGATAGACTTTCAGGCAGACTGTAAAAAAGGGGAATTGATGCGAACTAGGTTGTTTGCTGCTTTATTGATGGTTGTCGCTTGCGTTGTGCCGGCAATGGCGCAGTCTGTTGGCGAGATTGCAGGAGAGGTAAGAGATAGCTCAGGCGCGGCGATTGCGGATGTTCGCGTCACCGCGACCAACGTGGAAACGAACGTGGCGCGTAACACCACCACGAATTCATCTGGAGCCTATGATTTTCCGGGCTTGAACCCTGGCAATTACGCGGTGAAGGCAGAAAAGCAGGGCTTCAAAACGGTTTTGAATACGAATATCGCGCTTCAGGTGCAGCAGAGTGCGCGTATCGATATCGAGATGGCTGTTGGGCAAGTGAGCGAATCGGTGGAAGTGAATGCGGCGGCCGCATTGCTTGCCACGGAAGATGCGACGGTGGGTACCGTGATTGAAACCAAGCGGATTGTGGAACTGCCGCTGAATGGCCGCAACTATCTGCAGCTTGTGGCGCTTGCGCCGAACGTGAGCTACGGATTTGGAAGCGCTGGGCAGGCCGTGGGACGGCAGGGCGGTGACCGTTCGCAACAGAATATTGCGGTGGGCGGCAACCGCGCTTACTTTACGCAGTTCTCTCTTGACGGCGTGGAGAATACTGACCCGAACTTCAATACTTATGTAATTCTGCCGTCGATTGATGCGCTGCAGGAGTTTAAGGTGCAGACCGGTGTTTATCCGGCGGAATTCGGGCGTGAAGCGACACAGATTAACGTATCTACCCGCGCGGGTGGCAACAAGTTCCATGGCGCGCTGTTTGAGTTCCTGCGCAATGACAAGCTTGACGCGGCGAATTATGCGTTCACGGCCAAGCGCGTTGTGAAGAACCCGTTCAAGCAGAACCAGTATGGCGGCACGTTTAGCGGTCCGGTGATTTTCCCCAAGCTGTTTAATGGGCGCAACCGCCTGTTCTTCATGGGCAATTATGAATCGTACCGGCTTCGCCAGAGCAATCAGGCAACGTATTCGCTTCCTACTGCCGCGAACCGCACGGGTGACTTTTCAAACCTTCTGGCGGAGGGAGTTACGATTTACGATCCAAGCACTCGCGTTTACAATTCCAGCGGTGCGCTGGTGAGCGCGCAAGCGTTCCCGGGCAACATGATTCCGACGAGCCGGATCAACCCGATTGCTACTAAGTTTTTGCCGTTCTACCCGACACCGAACCTTACACCGGGCGCGGGTTCCACGATCAATTTTCAGCAATCGCAAGGGGCTCCGCGAAACAAAGACCAGTTCATTCTCCGTATGGATTTCACGGAATCCACAAACTCGCAATGGTTTGGGAGGTATAGCTGGAACGATGAAAATCAGCTCAATGAAGGGCTGCTTTTGAATGGGAATAAGGTGTTGACGAATGTGGAACAGTATGTAGGCTCAAACGTTCGTGTGTTCTCGCCGTCGGTGGTGAATGAAGCGCGGTTCGGATATAACCGCTTTTTTAATTCTGCAGGCCGCCAGTTGGCTTTCCAGCGTGACGTGGTAACGGAGTTAGGGATACCCGGTTTAAAAGGTGGCACGCCGGTTACTTACGGAATACCTGGAGTCGGCTTCGTGAGGTATTCAGGATTTGGCGACGATTCCGATGGACCTTACGCGAACGACAATAATTCGCTGCAGTTCGTAGATGGTATTTCCATTGTTCGAGGGCTGCATTCTTTCAAGCTGGGCGGCGAATACCGGCGCGACAATTACAACCAGGTAGGCAATCAGTTTGCCCGCGGCAATTTCACGTTCGATGGCAATGCAACCAAGAACCCGAC
>JAYTGM010000331.1:0-4770 GCA_043733425.1 Terriglobia bacterium | reverse complement strand
CAACATAATCGGCGGGAACCAATTGCTTATTGCCCCACTTACCGTTGTGCAGCAGTAGATAGGGAAGCCGAACGGCATCTGTTGCGCGCAAGGCAATGCTGCCGCCGCCCGGAGTATGGGGCAGAGTGGTGCCGTTGCGATGGAGCGCGTAATTCCAGGAGCCGAAGCCCATCGGCCCGGCGAGCTTTTCCTGAATGTATTGCTGCATTTCCATGCCTGTTGCATGGCGCAGAACAATGGAGGCGACGTGCGGAGAAGCGGAAGAATAAGAATATCCGGCACCGGGCGCGGTCCACATGACGGTTTGCAGAGCAGTGGTGTCCTGATCCTGAGGATCAGCGGGACGTGGGGATGGTTCCAGCTTCTGATTGACTCCGTTCACCATGCCGGGGTTGCCGCCTTCGCCGTGAAACCCCGCCGTCATGGAAAGAAGCTGGCCCAGTTTGATATCGGCCTTGGCGGGATCTTTCAGGGGGAAGGCTTCGGGCAGATATTTTTGTGTGAAGACTTTGGTTTCGAGCCCTTCGGGGAACAGGTCACGCTTGTCATGCAGCATGATGCCGCTGGAAACGCTGGTGAAGGCTTTGCCGATGGACGCCATATCGGGATGGGCTTCGCGGTTCGCTTTGCCGAAATACTTTTCGTAAACCAGATAGCCGTGGCGCACGACAACCAAGCCTCCGTGCTGACTGGTCTCTTTCTCGAATTCGAACGCCTGGTTGAGGCGGTTGAGGTCCATGCCGGCCAGCTTGCGGATTTGTCCGGCGTCGGTCAAGGTTCGCCAGCCACCATCTTTATCGGCTGGCGGAAAGTAAGTAACTTTGTCAGCGGGCTCAGCGGGAAGAAGCGGCAGGGCGCAAAGGAATATGGATAAGAATGGAACTCGCCATGAATTGGGCATTGGTCTCTTCAGCATTCTTTCACGCTTATTGGCTAGACCATTTCTTCCATGTGGCCTGATTTTCAAGCATCTTGATGAAAACGCCGCCCACGACGGATCTTGCCTGAAACCCGCGCTGCTTTCCATCGCGCGTCCAATACCAATCGGAAAGTGGAACGCGGGTCGGGCTTTCGTTGGCGAATTTATAGGCAGGCGAGACAAGAGCTTCGAAGTCTTGCGGGTTATCCGCTAGCGTGGCCGTCCACACGATCCAATCGAGTTTGGTGTAAGTTTCGCGGTTATCGAGAGGCAACCCGAAACTGTTCTGTTTGGTTTTGTAAAAAGCCATCTCTTTGAGCGCGATTTCGGGAGGGAAGAGGTGAAAGCCGAGAATCTTGTCCCACACCAGATTGTATTTCTGACTCCAGCTTCCTTTTGAATCGAAAGCCAGGCGGTAGTGATTGCCGTCCTCAGCCATGCCTTTCCACTTAGCCGCCATTTCCTGTGCGCTGGCGTTGAAAGCTTTCTCCTGATCCGCGTACCCCAACATTCCAGCAAGCATGCCGTAAGATCTTACGGCCAGGATTGCCTTCAAGGAAAGATTCGTGTTGTGGGCCAGGTGTCCTGCAAAATCGTCGGTGCTGAGCTGGTTTTCGGGGTCTAAACCTTTTTCGCGCAGATACTCCGCCCACTTCGAGAGAACGGGCCAATACTTTCGCGCATATTCCGCGCTACCTTCCGATTTGGCGAGGGCGGCAGTAAGGATCAACATATTGCCGCTCTCCTCCACCGGCATCTGGCGGTCTTCCGTCTTTTCGCCGCCACCATAAACCTGCCCGTTCGCCAGCGGATAAGTGCCCAGGTCATGCGGTGCAAAAGGGAATTTCCAACGTGGCAGCGAAGCGTATTCGAAGATAGGGGTGAGCTGCGCTCTAAGTAACTTGGGATTGAAGAGCAGGAAGAACGGAGCGGAGGGATAAGTCACATCGACCGTATCGATACAGCCGTTGCTGAAGTTCTCTTTTGAAAAGTAAAGCGGAGTTCCATCCAGATCGGCCACCAGTTTGTGGGCAGCCAGTGTCTGGCGATACGAAAGAATGGCGAGCGCGGCATATTTTGCGCCACCGGCTTTTAGCAGATCCGCGCTTAATTCCTGATCGAAGCGCTGCGACCGGGTTTTTAATTCCGGATATTCGCGGGCCGCTGATTTCAGCAGATCCGCGGCAGTCCAGCCGGTGCGGCGCCAGTATGGCCGGAGGTTCCGCTGAAAGTATTGAATGCTGAAGAGATCGTCGTAGGCAAGCATGAAATGCCGGGAAACGGTGGACGTTCCGACTAACCCAAGTTTCCAGGTGCCAGCCATCACCATCTGATTGCGCGACGTTTGTGCGGGAGCTTCGAAATCGTCTCCGTCCGGGAGGCTGCCTGTATCGATGAACTTGGCACGGGTTACCTGGTTCGCTGCGATCACTTCGGCACCGGCAACGTCAGGAACGGCGAGGTAAGCATAGCCCCAATCGATTCTGATGTTGTCGCCAGCTTTGGCAAGCACGGCTTGTTCCGCGGTTCCCAAACTCAATACCTGCAGGCCGGGAAGCTTGTGCCTGGACCAGTTTACCCGCTGCTCAGGGGTGTTCGTCGCGATCTGCGCGGCGGCATCGAAGTATAGAACGACGTCATGTTCACGACCGTCGGTGGAGCGCGTGTCGAAGGAGATGTAAGTAAGCGGCCGCGACAACACATCGAGATCGCTGGGAAGAGCCGGCGTGAGGAACGTGAGATCCAGATGGACGCCGTCCGATTCGAAGCCGAACGTTGTCCGGGTGGGCGTAACTTCTCTGGACGTTTGGGACATGGCGGGTGCGGGCTTCGCGTTGCGGGGCTGCGTGCCCATGAAACGCAGAGCCTTGCCGTCAATCCGGATGAGGCCGGTTAAGGGCTGCTCCGTTCCGGTCCAATGTTTGGTGGATTCATCGGTCAGCTTGTCGGCCATGAGCCAAACGCTGAAGTATGGGTCGTGGGCAATGAGGGGAGTTGCGGGAGGACGGAGAGAAAAAGCTGTCTGAGCTGAAAGGCTGAGACAAAAGAGTGCGGAAAAGACAATTCTTGACAGGACGCCGACGCGGGCCTTATTCATCGACAACCAGTGTGACGCAAAAAACCCGACGCGGCAGAATTGCGAGGCGCTGCCGCAGCCGGGCTAAGATTTGGTGAAGACTGGACTGGATATTGTTCCGGTGCTATCGGCGAAGCTTTCCTGCTGAACGCCCAGCGCGCGCAGGACGCTCACATACATGTCCGACATGCGCGATTCGCCGCTGCCGCGCCAGTACGTACCATGCTTCAGGCCCATATTCGCGCCGCCTGCCATCAGCGTTGGCAAATTGTGACTGTTGTGCGTGGTGCTGGCGCCGCTGCCGTACATCACGATGGTGTTATCGAGCACGCTGCCATTGCGGTCCTGGTAGCAATTCATTCTGTCGAGGAAATGCGCGATCTGTTTGCTGAGAAAAAGATCATACTTCGCGAAATCCAACTGGCCTGGTTTGTCCGTCGCGTGAGAGAGATTGTGATGAGTTTTCGAAAGACCCATTTTGAGCGGGAACGTATCACTGATCCCCATGCCGTCCTCGCGATTCAGCATGAAGGTTACCGAGCGTGTAATATCCGCGTCGAAGGCGAGCGCGATGAGGTCGAACATATTGCGGTAGTAATCCACCGGGTCGCCCTCATTGGTGGCATCGAGATTCAATTGCGAATAATCCTGTTTTTTGAGAGGTATATCGATCCACTTCTCTGAGGCGACAAGACGCGTTTCCACTTCATCGAGCGAAGTGAGGTACTGATCCATTTTCTCGCGATCCGTGTGGCCAAGTTTCTGATCGAGCGAGCGCGCGTTTTCCGCCACGGCATCCACCAGCTTGATTCGGCGCTGCAGCTTCTGGTGTTCCGCCGCAAGAGACGTGCGGTCACCACGGAACAAGCGGTCGAACACGCGGCGCGGGTTATTTTCAGCAGGAATCGGCCGGCCGTCCAAGTTATAAGAGATGGTTCCTGTCCGCGAAAGATAGCCGGTGCCGGCATCGATAGATAGGACAAGCGAAGGCTGCCGGCAATATTGCTTCGTGTGCAGCGCAATCACCTGATCGATTCCGGTGGAGTTATAGCTGCCGGGCTTCGGATTGTGCAGGGGCGCGCCGGTGAGCCACATATCGGAGCACACGTGCGGATCGGCCTTGGGGCCGTTGGGGTGATACATTCCGCCCATGAAGCTTAACTTGTTCCGGAAAGGCTTCAGGGGTTCTGTCGATTTACCGAACTCGAACTCGCCGCTGGCTCCTTTGGCGGGAAACCAACTCCACTCGCTGATCTCGTGCTCCGGTTTCGGCAGCGACATTCCGTTGGCGGTATAGATGGCACAGAAGCGGCGCGGAATCTGGCCTGTCACTTCAGCGCCCATGGCCTCAAGGACGGGGAGTGCCAGGGCCACGCCTCCTAAACCTTTGAGGAAAGCGCGGCGGTCAAGACGGAGTGAGCTGGTCATACTTATATCTCCCAAATCCAAAATCTACTTACTTTTCGAGGAACACTTTACTGTTTGCTACGTACCGGACCATGTCCTTCAATCGATAGCCAGCGGGCTTCAACTTCAGACCATCCTGCTTCAAGTAATTCACTTCATTGTATGTCAGGCTGCGCCCCGCGGCATATGTTTCCAGATGCTTCAGAACACTGAAAGCTACCTGGTCAATGCGTTCTCCGCCGAGGTATCTTTTGAAATCTTCAATGCCCGCCACCGTGGTTTGATCCGGCAATGTGGAGCGTGCATCGGCTGGAGTTTTCTTTATGCGTCCGCCCGCATCGAACTGTTCGAGAGCGACACCCCAGGG
>JAYTGM010000330.1:0-4794 GCA_043733425.1 Terriglobia bacterium | reverse complement strand
AATTCTTCTCATGCTTCAGCATGGCGCTGTCGAATTCCACACCCAGGAATTCACATAGCCCTAAGCACTCTTCGTATGGTTGAGTGACAAGCGCCTCGTAGCGCATCTCGTAATATCTTCCCGGCCCCAGTGCTCTGCCGAACTCGCTTCCTAATCGAACGTTCTTCTCCCACCAGAGTGCCGTGGTCATTACCGGGTCCTCCTTCCAGGTATCGAAAATGCGATCTGGAGACTCATAAAGAAGGAAGGGAAAGCCTTGAAACTCTGGCTTCCCTTTCCATCGGTCACTGGCACATAAGCAAACATCCCGGCCATCGCGAATGATCTGAATAAACTTTGCATCTGGCCAAAGATGGTTCAGCGTAGGTAGATGCCGAAGGTAATCGGGATTCTTTGTGCCTGCCAGAGGCTTGCCGCGGCTCGCCCCAAACCGGTCGAAAAGAGAAGAAATAAAGTCGCTGTAGCGGATGTTTTCTCCGCCCTCCAGTATTTTCACCAGATCTTCAGCACTCACCCCCAGATCCACATTTTTCGAAGTACGCATCAACCTTGGAATCAGGTCCGCTGTGGCATACCCCTGGGGTGTAACTCCCATTCCCTGTTCATACCAGGTGCCGAACCAGCCAGCCTCCTGCATAACCGCAATGTCTGGATGACTATCTAGAATATGTTGTAACAGCGTGGTACCCGACCGCTGGCAACCTAAGACAAACAGGAATGGATTTCTCATGTTCTTGATAAGCTCGAAGCAAATTCCATAATTTGTGATTCGGCGGCAGTCTCTTCCGGTGAAAGTTCAACTCCAAGCGTCAGACCAAACTGCCGTTGCCTGAAGGCCATTTTCAATACGTACCCGTGTCCGAATTTGACTTGATCTGGCCTGCTCCACTGGAAAGACGCACCGCTATCGGGCTTCACCCAAACAGAAACACGACTGGTGCTCCAACCCCGCGCACCACTTTCCTCATAGGGAACCAGCATTCCAGAACCCTCTCGCAACAAACCAAGATAGTCGGGCGATAAGCCACACTCAACTTCCAGTCCATTAAGATGTGGGGGCAGTGAGTACCCAACATGAAGCGAATCTTCTTCATACGCGGGAAGGCTAACTGTTTTGATCAAGCCGAACGCCTTGCTGCCCGGTTGAACGTTCACCATCTCAGCGCCGGCGTGCCCCTCGCCCAACACGATCCTGGCCTGATAAGAATCATGCTCGTACTGCACATCGGCTAGTGCGCCAGGATGGTTTCGCGGCACATCCATATACTCATTTAATTCTTCTTTCAGATTCCAGTCATCGCTTGGATTGCCGACCACCATGAACCCGTCTTCCCCGGCGACTGAGAAAAGAGCGATCAAACGGCCGCCGTGCTGAGGAGAGAGGACTGCGAACAAACGCTCGTTCTTCAGAATCAGTTCTTCTTCGCCGTCGTTGTCTATATCGTAAAAGTAACAATGGGACCGGCCGTCTTTGTGCGCTTGCCAAAACGCGGCTTCCGCAATCACCGCTGCGTGGCGGCTGTGTGAGGCCACCGTCCGGCTTGAACCGCTCGGGGACCCATCGCTATTTGCATCGCCATGAGCTCCCACCGCTGGGGTATGCCATGCCGTCTCCCAACTTGATGCAAGCAGGTGTTTCTCCGCTAACGCAATCAGCCGTGCGTTAGCCCCCAGTGCGTTTAAGCAACCCACGCGGCCCTCAGACCATTCAAAATAGGCACGGTAAGCATCCCAGCGGCCGTCAAACATCCATTTCTCATAGGCCTCGCCCGCACCGAACTCAACAGCAAGTTCCTGGTAAGTGCCCGGTTCGATCACCACACTCGGTGCCATCCGCGCGTTCGCCGCCCAGTCGGAAATCTTGACCGGTTTCACCCACCTGTTTTCTTTTATCCATTTGAGGAATGTCTCGAATTGGGAGGGCCCCGCCTCATCCCAGCCGATTGCGGCGGGTTTTTCCATATCATCGCCATAGACCGCCAGAAAGTCCGCCAGAAAGTCCGCCCTCTGTTGAGCGGGGTTTAGCCCCCGAATCCATGTCAGCTGCTCCTCTATCCGCCCCAAATCTTCAGGCGTCCTCGGCGGGATGCATCGCCGAAGGTTTGCGGCAATCGGCAACGCCGTCAGGCCATGCCCGCCTGCTATTTCATAGCCGTGAAACAGTGCCGGATCCCACCGGCCCGTCAGGTCATGGAAATGCCTCGGCGAAGGGCTTCCGGCATCCGAACACAGAATTCGATCGTCTACAAACACGTAATCGAATCCCCCATTTACCAAAGCCGCATCGCGCAGTGCCGGGCTCATCCGGCGCGTATCCCAGACGCGTTCTGGAGGCCAGAAAGACTTGATGCAAGAAGGATCTACGCCAAGGTGGCGGCGATACGATTCAAGACCCTCATTGAGCTGACAGACATTGTGGCGGTGGCTGAAGAACCGCATTATATTCTGGCCGTATGTGCTGCCGACAATTTCCAGCAGTCCGTCCAAATACAGATCCCTGAAGAGAGCCAGGCAAGCCGGTTCATGCCACGCGATAGCCTCTAATAGCGTTCCGCTCAGATGGATATTGGCACAGACCTCGTAAGCCCGATGAAGCTCAAGAATATAGACAAGCCCCCGTCGCTCACTGACGGACCCAACTACGGACCGGATGCCAGAGCGATTTAAATACCCATCGGAGATGATGTACTGGTTGGCATGATGTACGATTGCGAACGCGACCGTTGCTTTGCCCGCGTCCGCCAGCGGTAGGTTTTTGTGCTTCACTATATTCCTTCAAATAGTACGACGATCACACGGAATGCCAGCGTTTCCGGCATGAGGCTTAAATGAATAAGGCTTATTGTTAAAGGCATATTCATGAAAACGCCGGGAACCGTTCTCTTTGAAAAAAGGGGTACCGTAAAGGTATGCGGATTCTCAAACTCAAGCTATTTTCTTATGCGCTGCTAACCCTCTGCTCGGTTCCGCTTCTCGCTCAGCGCCCGGCCATCTCGGCGATCCAGAATAACTACAGCTACACTCTGCCCTCCGTACCGAACTATGGCATCGCCCCCGGCTCGCTTTTTGTCATCTATGGATCGAACCTTTCCACCGTAACGGCTCCGGTTCTACAGTCCAGCGCGGCTCCCGGTGTGCCTTTGACACTGAACGGCGTCAGCGCATCTGTGTCTGTTAATGGGATGACTGTACCTGTGCCGCTCTATTACGTATCCGCAAACCAAATCGCCGGTATCCTGCCATCTACCGTACCGGCCGGTACCGCGAACATCACTGTTACGAACAATGGCCAGACCAGCGCGCCTGCTTCCATCACAGTTGTTGCCAGCGATTTCGGAATACTGACCGCGAACAATCTTGGGAATGGCCAGGCGGCGGCCTATGATGCAAACAATAAGATTCTTTCCCAGACCAATTCCACCAGTCCGGGGCGCACAATTGTACTGTGGGGCTCAGGCGTGGGGTCAGACACCGCGAATGACGACAGAATCTATCCTCAGAAGCAGAATAATTTAACTGGCATCCCCATGCAGGTTTTCATTGGCGGTGTGGCGGCTCCGATTCTTTACCGGGGCAGATCTCAATTCCCGGGTGTCGATCAGATCAATGTTACGGTTCCGGCTGGCGTGGCCACCGGCTGTTATGTCTCATTGGCAGTAGTGAGTCAAAACTACGTAAGTAACTCAACTACTTTGCCCATCGCTGCAAACGGTGGAACATGTTCTGACCCGAATGTTGAATTTACTCCCGCTCAGTTGATAAGCCTTAAGAGCAAAAACAATGTAAATATCGGCACCATTTTTCTGGATCAGGAGACAAGGGTTTCGAATAACACCGTGCGGAGTATCTTCCGCGGCAAGTTTCTTGGATACTCAAAAGCTGCCTTCGATGTAAAGACGCCGTCGGGAGCATTTATTTCATACGGCAGTTGCCAGATTGATTCACAAAACATGAATCCCACCCATTTGAATGCGGGTGCCGCACTCACTGTTTCCGGGTCCGGGGGGCAGTTGGGTATGGCTACCCTCAGTACTTTAAGTAACGGCAGTGTGGGGGATTATCGCGGTATGCTGCCGGCGGGCTTTATCCCAAATGGCGGCGGCACCTACAATTTCAACAATGGTTCGGGCTCAGCTGCGGTGGGGCCGCTTGTCGGAGCATCGGCCAATGTTCTTCAACCGATAGTATGGACGAACATGGGCAGCCTGTCGGCAATCAACAAGGCACAAGGTGCCACCATAACGTGGACAGGCGGTTTGGCGGGCACGTTCGTCGCGATCCAGGGTTCCGTGGCGGGGCCTGCTCCTGATAACACCAATGTGGCCTTCTCGTGCGCGGCACCTGCCAGCGCCGGGAGGTTTACCATCCCGCCTTCTTTGTTACTCGCAGTACCTGCGGGGATTGGGAAGCTGGTCGTAAACACGGTCACCGTTCCAAGTACCTTCACGGCATCTGGGCTCGACCTGGGCCTTGTCTACGCTCAAGTGGGCACCAACATCCCGGTCACGTACCAATAAGCCGGTTCTAAATTTGAAAGTCTGGAACGGTAGCCGGGGAAACGGGTTGTACCTCTAGTAAATTGCCGAACGGCCCGTTCCAGCCACAAAGCTCACAGACAAAAATCTGCTGCAAACCAGGACGCGAAATCTCCCCCTCAACTTCCAATTCCGATTCGTAAAGAAGCTCTTTGCAGGATGGACAATAAAGGCGGGTTTGCCACATTTAAATTAGTCTGACTCGGTGGGATGAATCACGTAGCCTCAGTATACAATTCGACCGCAGGTGGTACAAACC